>JBDTXZ010000227.1:0-6185 GCA_040005935.1 bacterium
CCCGTGCATCGAGCGCGAGCTGTTTGAGGGCGCGGATTGCGGTTGCGGCTTCTTCGTCCGTCTCACGCACCCCCGGCAGCATCGCGTGCAAACCATCCACGACGACGAGCTTCATTCCATGCAGCGTCGCGATCTCTTCGACGATCGCGCCGACCCCACCGGCCGGCGCGCGTTCGATGATCGGCAACTCGTCCCGAAGGCGCACTGCTGCGGCGCCCACGCCAGCACGTGTCACATCGTTCAGAGTGCCGCGCCGCAGGTCATCTACGCGGGTGCGCCCCTCAATGGCGAGCGCGCGTTCGAGCACGCGATCCGGAAGCATCTCGCCCGAATAGAAAAGGGTGCTGTACTGCTCCTGCGCGACGCGCAATGCGATCGCAAGCGCAAAGGCGCTTTTTCCGCTGCCCACATCACCGCCGAGGACGACGAGGTCGCCGCGACGCAGCCCGCCGCCAAGGAGCTTGTCGAGACTCGGGAAGCCGGACGGGACCGTGTCAGCAGGCGCAGCCCCGTCGGCTACTGCGTCGACGCGGCCAAGGAGAAGCGACAGGGGGGAGATGTCAGCGCCGCGCGGCATGGCCCAAGATAGGGTCCTTTCAGCCGGTGGAGCAAGGAAAAAACGTCTGTACGGTCACAGAGGCTTCCCCGCGGTCAGCCTCGGAGCGACGCGGAAAGGGCTTCCAGCTCGGCTTTGGACTGTGGGTCGAGGAACGCCGAAGCAGCCGTGGCCAATGTCGTTACCTCTTTCCCGACGTCCCCGGGACGGCCGGCGACGGTGAGCTCCGCGCACCTTGTAACAGAGCCGCGAACCGCGGCGGGCAGTGCCAGAGTTCCGAGCCAGGCCTTCGCGCCGGCGCAGCGCGCCATTCGAGGGGCAGAATCTTCGTCCATCGGGCCGGCACATTCCGCCGCGAGTCTGGCGGCGACGAAGCATGCCAGCGCGACTTCCCGGGCACCGCCAATCGGGGCACGTCCGGCCAGGGCGGCGAGATGCCTGAAGCGAAAGACGGGCGCCGCAAGGGCGTACGGAGGCAGAGTTGGTGGCACGAGCGGAATCTGGGGCGGAGGGACGCGCGGCGCTATTGCGGCTGCGGCTGACGCGGCAAGCGGGCTTCCGCCCTTTGCGTTGCTCCCTCTATAGTGGTGGACTACGTTTGACGTATGCCGCATCAGGTCAAGGCCGTCCTCTGGGTAGACGATGAGGCGGAACTGCTCGAACCCCATCGCATCTTCTTGCGCGACAAGGGGTTTGAGGTCGAAACCGCTACCAACGCCGACGACGCCCTGGAGCTCGTCAGACGCCGTCCGTTCGATCTCGTCCTCCTCGACGAGCAGATGCCCGGAATGCGCGGCCTCGAAGCGCTCAAGGAACTGCGGGAGATCGAGCCGAACCTCCAGGTCGTCATGGTGACAAAAAGCGAGGAAGACGGCACACTCACCGAAGCGCTCGGCAAGAATATCGGCGGCTATCTGGTAAAGCCGGTCACACCGCGCCAGGTGTACGCCATGGTCTCCGGGCTTCTCGAGGGACCGCGGATCCGTCAACAGGTCGTCGCTCGGGCCTTCGTTGACCGATTTCGCGCCATGCAGGGCGAGTCGCCCCGCGACCTTGACTGGCGCGGATGGATCGACCGCTACCTCGAAATGGTGCAGTGGGATCTCGACCTCACCGCAGCCAATGAAATGGGGCTGCACGAGTCGCTTCGCGGGCTGTTCCCGGAACTCCGCCGGGACTTCGCGTCGTACATGTCGCGCGCCTACCCGGAGTGGCTCGCCAACCTCGAGGGCGACCGGCCGCCCCTGTCGATCGACATCGTGAGCGAATACCTGATGCCGGTCGTCGCGCAGGATAAGGCCGCGGCATTCATCGTCATCGACTGCCTCCGCCTCGACCAGTGGAAGTTCCTGGAGCCAGTCATCGCGCCCCTCTTCGATATCGAGACGACGCACTACTTCGGTGTGCTGCCCACTGCCACGCCCTATGCACGCAACGCGTTATTCAGTGGCCTGTTCCCCAACGAAATCGCGGCGCGCTTTCCAGATTGGTGGGGCGAACGCGAGGACGAAACGCTCAACGCGCATGAGAAGGATTTGCTCGAGGCGCATCTCGTCGAACTGGGACGCAAGGTACCCGTGAAGTACGACAAGATCTCGTCCTCATACGAAGCAGATGAGCTCGAGCGCCGCCTCGCGAACGCGATTGCCCCCGAAGGCATTAGTGCCTTCGTGTTCAACTTCGTTGACCTGCTCACGCATGGCCGTTCCGAGTCGGCAATTCTGTATGAGGTCGCTCGCGACGAAATCGCGCTCCGCCAGCTCACGCTGCAATGGTTCAAGCGTTCCGCGCTCTTCAGCGTGTTGCAGGAGGCAGCGCGCCGAAAGGTGAAAGTGCTTGTGACCAGCGATCACGGTTCCATCCATTGCCACACGCCGGCAACCGTCTTCGCCAAGCGTGATGCGACGCAGAATCTCCGTTACAAGTTCGGCGAAGACCTGCGCGCCGAAAATCCCGAGCTCGCCCTGTTGTTCAGGAACGAGGACTCACTCAAGCTTCCACGCCGAGGGCTTGGCGCGAACACGCTGCTCGCGGCTGGTGACAGCTTCTTTGTGTATCCAACAAAGCTGCGCGAATATCAGAGCCGGTATCGCGGCTCGTTCCTGCATGGTGGCGTCACGCCCGAGGAGTGCATCCTCCCGGTGTCGCTGCTGACTCCGAAGCGGTAGCGCATGTATCGTCGCTTGATGCACTACCTGCGGCCGCACTCGTGGCGGATGGTGGGTACCATCGCGTGCAACGTAATCGCCGCGATACTCGACGTCTTCTCGTTTACGCTGCTCGTCCCGTTCCTCAACGCACTGTTCGGCGAGCAGCAGCTCATCCCGAAGTCGACTGCGGTGACCGCGGCGGGCCATGCTGCGCAAGCAAGTTGGATCAGCGGTGTACAGGAAATGCTCGTCGGCGCATTCCTGAACCCCGCAGATCGCCTGGGCTCCGTGGAAGCGATGATGGTCGCCATCGTCAGCATCGTCCTCATCAAGAATGTGTTCGTGTGGCTCGGTGGACAACTCGGCGCGGCCCTCCAGGAGAACGTGACGCGCGATTTGCGCGACAGCGTTTTCCGGCATCTTCAGCGGTTGCCACTGAGCTACTTCCAGCGCACCAAGACCGGACAAATCATTTCGCGCGTGCAGTCGGACACGGAGCAGACCAAGGCGCTCATTACCGAGATGGTGACGCGATCGCTCTTGAGTGCCGCGACGATTATCGGCACGATTGCGATCCTGCTGAGCTACTCCGTACGTCTCACGTTCGTGTCGCTCGTCATCGCGCCGCTGTTGACCTTGTCACTGCAACCCGTGCTGCGGAAGTTGCGCAAGGGACATCGGAGGCTGCGCGGCGACTACGGCGAAATCACGAGCGTGCTGCAGGAGGTCGTCAGCGGCGCGCGGCTCGTGAAGTCATTCCGCGGCGAGCCGTACGAAGACGCGCGCTTCATGGCCGCGAGTCATCGCTATTCGTCCGGCATGGTGCGCATTACGCGCATCGCCGCATTGTCGACACCGATGACGGAGCTGATCGGGACATCGGTGGCGATGCTCATCCTTTGGATAGGGGCGCGCGAAGTGCTGTCCGGCTCGGGCGCGATGGACCCTTCGACGCTGATGGTCTTCATGGTCATGGTGATGCGTCTGCTGCCTCCGCTCAAGCAGCTGTCGCAAGTGCCCACCACCGCGCAGCAATCGTTCGCGTCGGCGGAGCGCCTGTTCGAAGTGTTGGATTTGCCGACGGAAGAGCAAACCGATCATGGAACGCGCACGGTGTCGGCGTTGCGCGAGACGCTCGCCTTCGAGGGTGTCGGATTCTCGTATGATGAGGAGCCAGTACTGCGAGACGTGAGCTTCGTTGCGCGTCGCGGCGACGTCGTTGCGCTCGTTGGCGCGAGCGGGGCGGGGAAGAGTACACTTGTCGATCTCATTCCGCGCTTCTACGAGCCGACGGACGGTGTTATCCGCCTCGATGGCGTGGACACCCGCGATATTACGCTCTCGTCGCTCCGGGGCCTAACCGGAATCGTCAGCCAGGACACGGTGCTCTTCAACGATTCGGTGCGGAACAACATCGCCTATGGCTCGTCGGAGACATTCACGGATGCGCAAGTGGAAGCCGCGGCGCGGGCCGCCAATGCGCACCCGTTCATCATGGAGCTTCCCGAGGGTTACGCAACAATCCTTGGCGAGCGAGGCACGCGCCTCTCCGGCGGCCAGCGTCAACGCCTCGCGATCGCGAGAGCGTTGCTCACCGATCCGCCCATCCTGATTCTCGACGAGGCCACATCGGCGCTCGACACAGAGTCGGAACGACTCGTGCAAGAGGCTATCGACCGGCTGCTGGCCGGCCGCACCGTGTTCGTCATCGCCCACCGCCTCTCCACCGTCGTGCACGCAGACCAGATTCTCGTCCTCGACCGCGGCGAGATCATCGAGCGCGGTACTCATCTCGAACTGCTCGCTCGGCGTGGCAGCTACCATCGCCTGCACGCCGCGCAAATGCGCAGCGGCGACGACACTGCGTCTGTCGACCTGAGCGACGTAAAGGACCTGCTGGTATCAGTGCCATTCGGTCCCACCTGAGCGATGCGCACCCTCTTCTATTACACATCGATGCACTGGACCGCCTCGGCGCGGGCGTTCGCCGTTGCGGCGCGCGGCATCGCGGCGCGTGGTGAGCCGGTGACCGTCGTGTGTCGCGAAGGCTCGAAGGCAGAGGCGGGCTTCGTCCAGGAAGGGCTCGACGTCATTCTCGTTGCGCCCGCCACGGCCGTCACCAGCGATGCCTGGCGCTTGCGCACCGTGCTCAAGGAACGATTCATCGAAGTCGTGTTCCTGCACACCGAGCGCGAACACCTCGTCGCCAGCTCCGCGATGCGACTCGCCGAGCGCGGTGCCGTGATTCGGCGCGTGCCGGCCGGCGGCAGCTCGACAGTCGGGCGTTCGGGAAAATTTGCCGATCGCATGGCGACATCGCGCACGCTCTTCACGATTGCATCCGACGCTGAGCGTGCCGGACTTCGTGACCGCGCGCTGATTGCACCACTTGGCGTTGACGTCACCAAAGTGCAGGACGCTCGTGCGGAGACGCGCAAGATGCTCGGAATGTCAGACGCGACACAGCTCATCGTCTGCGCCATCGACAATCGCTCGGGAAGCCGCGTCACGACCGCGATGCGCACGCTTGCATTGCTTGCCGAGCGTCATCCGGAATTGCGCTTGGCGCTTGTTGGCCGTTCTGCTGACGCCGACGACACGCGTATGCACGCCGCCGCACTCGGCGTCACGACTCTCGTGCGCTTTCTCGGCGAGCGAGCCGACATGCCCAGGGTGCTTGCGGCGGCAGATGTCGGCTGGGTGGCGTCGGAGGGCGACGACGGAGCCTTTGCATGTCTCGACTTCATGGCGGCCAAAGTTCCCGTGATGGCAGAACGGTCGTCGCTGGTATCTCAGTTCGTACCGGACGGCATCGCAGGCGTCTTGCTTCCTCCCGCCGATCCGAGCGACACGGCGTCGGCCGTCGCGCATTTTCTCGCCGCGACCGACACGCGCATCGCGATGGGTAAGGCCGGCTTTACGCGTGCGCAACGCGATTTTCGCGAAGAGGCGATGATCGACGGATTCATCGCCGCGGCGGCAGCCGCGGGCGATAGGACGGCCTGGACGGGGCGGTGACGGCACCGATCACCTTTTCGCATCGCGCCGAATACTACGGACTACGCGCCGCGGCAAATGCACTCCGCCGGTTGAGTTTTCGGCGCGCTGGCGACATCGGTGAGTGGATCGGGCGATTGATCTACAGCCCCTTCGGTATGCGTCGCGACGTCGTGGAGCGACAGGTTCGCGCAGCATTTCCGGGATTGGCCGAGCCTGAGGTGCTGCGCATTGCCCGCGAGTCGTACGGCAATCTTGGACGCACGACAATCGAGACAGCCGTTTTGCCCAAATGCTCGCCCGACGAAATTATCGGGATGTTCGATTTCATCGATAACTGGGAGATCGTCGAAGACACCGTTAAACGCGGCAAGGGCTTGCTGCTTGTGTCCGGCCATCTGGGAAACTGGGAGCTTGGCGGCGCGTACATCGCCGCGCGCGGACTGCGCGTGCAGGCAGTTGCGCGACGAATGCAGAATCCC
>JBDTXZ010000228.1:0-6181 GCA_040005935.1 bacterium
CGCTCTCGATGGCTCGTAGCATACCGAACTCGGCAACCGGTTCGTTCTTCATTACGATCGGCGATCAGCCGGCGCTCGATTTTGCGGGCAAACGACAGCCCGACGGACAGGGTTTCGCCGCGTTCGGCCACGTGACGAAAGGCATCGACGTCGTTCGCAGAATTCAATCGCAACCCGCCAATGGGCAGTCACTCGTTACGCCCGTAACGATCGTTCGCGTCGTGCGCCTGTGAGGGTGTCGCGTGTGAAGAGCCGGCATTAATATCGTGGACCCTTTTCCCTTGTTCGAGGCTTGACCGTGATCCTGTCGAAGTCACTCGTCGTCCTGCTCGCAGGCAGTGGTATTGCCGCTGGTGTGGCGACCGCGCCGCCAATTGCTCCGCGCACCGAAATCGGTGCCTTTCGTGCCTTCGGCCGCTCAGTTGCGATCGCTGGCGAATATGCATTCGTCGGCGAGCCGAATGTCGTGCCGGCAGGCCGCTTCGGCGGAGGCAGAGGTGGTGCGCCGCCGGCAGCTGGAATCGTGCACATCTACCGGCTCGTTGGCGGCACGTGGAAGGACGTCGCCCAATTGTCGGCTGCCATGCCAATTGGCGGCGACGGCTTCGGCTCGGCATTGGCGGCCGAGGGCGCGACGCTGCTCGTGGGGCAGGTGAGCCCGGCTCCGGTTGCGGCGAATCCAGGACGCCAGGGCGGAGCCGGTGGTGCGCCTCCGCAGCCCGCCGCAGCGCCACCGCCCGACACCGGCGTCGGCACTGTGCAGCTCTTCAAGCGCGGCGCGGACATGAAATGGACACCCGCTGGCGCACTCTCGGCCACCCACACAGGCGGCGCACAATTCGGTTCGGCGATGGTGATCGCCGGTGACGTCGCACTTGTCGGCGCGCCGGGCGAGACAGGCGGCGGCGCAGTGTACGCGTTCAAGCGGGCGGCGGACGGCACGTGGTCGCTTACAGGCGCGTTGCCCGTGCAGGGTCTTGTCACGGGTGACCGGTTTGGTGCCGCGATCGCGATCGACGGGAATAGAGCCGTCGTCGGCGCACCCGCGCGGAAGGCGAAGGGCGCGCTCTACATCTTCCGTCGTGACGCGAGTGGCGCATGGTCGCAGGAATCGGAACAGGCCGCGCCAACCAACCTGCCGGACAACTCGGGGTTCGGTGCCGCGATTGCCGTAAAGGGCGACCGCGTGATTGCCGGTGCACCGAATACGAACTTTACGCCGACCGTGCTGCCTAATCCCGCGCGTGACTCACTGCTCATTGCGCTGAACAGTACGCCAGCGGGCGCGATGCGCGATTCCATCGTTGCGCGTCTCGCGACGATCGGCGCGGCAACGGGACGCGGCGGTCCACAGTTCGCCGGAGGTCGCGGGGGATCGTTCGTCGGACTGGGCGCAGGACTCGTGATCGCGTTTGAGCGCGCGTCGTTCGGTTCGTGGCGAATGGTCGGCACACTCGCTCCGTTCGATTTCGGCAACGTCAACTTCGGTGCGGCGCTTGGTGTCGTCGGCAACGAGCTGTGGATTGGCGCACCGGGCAGCGATGGCTCGGGTCGCATCTACCGCGCTCATGCCGACAAGGATGGCGGGTGGTCTGGCATGACGAAGCTCGGCGTCGACTCCATCGAGGCCGGCGCACAATGGGCGACGTCGTTCGCTGTAAGCGGCGATAACGCGATCGTCGGTATGCCCGGCGACGGCGGCGGTGGTGGCACGGCGGCGTTCCTCGTCAAGAAGAACAGCGACTGGGTATTGCGCAGCCTCATCATGCCACCAGTCACAGAGCGCTTCGCCGGCGTGACGGGGAAGGAAGTGCACTGCGCCAACGGCATGGCGACCGCGTTCGAGTGCAGCAATACGGGCCTGCTTTCGTTCATGCCGATTTCCGCTGTCGGCGGAAAGCGTGGCGTCAACTTGAGCGGAAGCTGGGGCTGGACCGATCCCGTTACCGGTCACGACATCTCGATCATTGGCCGCACGGATGCAGCCGCGTTCGTCGACGTGACGGATCCGACGCACCCGCGTTACCTGGGTGATTTGCCCAGGACGAAGGGCGCGAACATGTCGAGCTGGCGCGAGATCAAGACGTACAAGAACTATGCGCTCATCGTGTCGGACGGGTCGGGCGATCATCACGGCATCCAGATTTTCGATCTTACGCGTCTTCGCAATGTGAAGACGCCGCAACGCTTCACCGAAGACGCACACTTCGACGCGGGCAGCATTCACGACATCGCGGTGAACGAAGGCAGTGGGTACGCATACGCGGTGGGAACGGCGTCGGGCGGCGAGCGGTGCAGCGGAGGTTCACTGATGGTGGACATGCACGATCCACTCAAGCCCAAGTTTGCAGGCTGTTTTGCAGATGTTGGCACTGGTCGCGCGCGCGGTGGCTACACGCACGACATTCAGTGCGTGATGTACAAGGGACCCGACAAGCGCTACACAGGACATGAAATCTGCATGGCGTCGAACGAGACGACGGTGAGCATTCAGGACGTCACCGACAAGCAGCACGTGAAGGTCTTGTCACATGCCGATTATCCGACGCCGGGCTACACGCATCAGGGCTGGTTCACTGAGGACCAGCGGCACTGGTATCTCGACGACGAGCTCGACGAGATGGGTGGAATCGGCAAGTCGGTGGAAGGTACGCGGACGATCATCTTCGACGTCGCCGATCTCGAGCAGCCCGTGATGGTCAAGGAATGGATTGGCACGACGAAAGCCATCGATCACAACCAGTACGTGCGCGGTGACCGTCTCTACCAGTCCAACTACAAGGCGGGCCTTCGTATTCTCGACATCTCGGATCCGATCAACCCGAAGGAAGTCGGGTTCTTCGACACGTTTCCGGGCGACGACTCGCCTTCCTTCGCCGGCACGTGGAACAACTATCCGTTCTTCAAGAACGGCGCGATTGGCGTGGTAAGCATCGGGGAAGGGTTCTTCATGGTGCGCGACGCGACGAGAAAGCCCGTCCCGTGAAGATCGAATTCTGTCATCCCGCACGAGCGAAGCGAGCGTCGGGATCTACCATCGCTGCGCCTTGTCTTGCTGATGGCGCCGAGAAAGTAGATCCCGTCATTCACTCGCTGCGCTCGCGACTGCGGGATGACATGTTTTTCCGCTCCGCTCAACTCTCCGCAACAGTACTTGCGTGCGTCATTGCGGCATCATCAGCAAGCGCGCAAAAGCTCTACATCACCAACCAGGGCAGCGCATCGATCACCGTCGTCGACCAGAAAAAGCTCGCCATCGACACGGTCATCGACCTCACCACGCTCGGATTTACCTCCAACGCAAAACCCCATCACGCCGTTGCCGAGCGTGATGGGTCGTTCTGGTATGCGACGCTGATTGGCGACGGGAGAGTCCTCAAGTTCGACCGCGCCAATCATCTGGTTGGACAGGTAAAGATGGAAACGCCGGGCTTGCTCGCGATTGACCCCAAGCATGACTCGCTCTACGTCGGCCGATCCATGACCGCCGTGAATCCACCAAAGTCGCTCGGCGTCATCAAGCGCTCGAGCTTTACCATGGTGGACGAGCAGGAAATCCAGATTCCGCGTCCGCACGCATTGGTTGTCTCGCGTGACGGCAAGTGGGTACACACGGCGTCGCTTGCCGAGAATCGCATTGCGTCGCTGGAGACGGCGACCGGACGCGTGACGCTGACGACGCTTCCGGGCGACGCCACGCGATCGATGGTGCAATTCACCGTGAGCCCAAATGGGAAGCAGCTCGTCGTGGGCGGAGAGCTTTCGAACAGCGTTCTCATCTTCGATCTCACGAAGACTCCGCCCTTTACACCAGTTGCCGAGTTTGCTCTAAACGGTAAGCCGTGGGATCCGGTGTTTGCGCCGAACGGCAGGGTTGCCTACTTCTCCCTCTTCGCCAACAACGCAGTTGCCGAAGTGAATATTGCTTCACGTAAGATGGTACGCACGTTCACGGGCGAGCTCGCGCAGCCGTATGACATGATCCTCCGTCACGATGGGAAGTATTTGTTCGTCGTGAACCAGAACACCGGCGCTGTAAAACCGGGCGCGAGCGCGCACGACAACATGGCCGGCATGGCAGGTGTGGCTCCATCAGTGCCGAAAACGGGATGGCTCGCGATCATCAACGTGAAGACTGGTAAGATCGAAAAGTCCCTCCCACTCGGCATGAGTCCAACCGGAATGGGCGCGCCAGGCGCTCGATGAAGCGGTCGTTGGTGTTAGGTATGCTTGGTGCTGTCGCGCTGAGCGCAACGAAGGACCTGGACGTCAAAGAGCCCGCACCAACCTGGAATTACAGCGCCCGCGTTTCCGGGATCCCCGTCGCCGACATCGACGGCCATCTGATGCCTGCGCCGTTCCTCGGTGGATTCGATGTTCCTCGTCCACAGCTCATCGACATCAATGGCGACGGACAGGTTGACCTGTTCGTCCAGGAGCGCTCCGGCGAATTGATGTTCTTCGAGCGCGTTGGCGGTGCATGGGTCTGGCGCTCCGATCGTTTTCAGGACCTCAACATCGGTGAATGGTTCCGTTTTGTCAGCGGCGATCCCGATGGCAAGCTTCGCCTGTTCGCCGAAATGCCCACTGGTTACATCCGCGTGTGGAGGAACGAAGGTTCGCCAACGCAACCGCGATTCATCGCGCTTGGTGACACGGTGCGTGACGTCGATGGTCGAGCGCTTGTCGCCGATCGCCAGAACATCCTCACCGCTGCCGACATTGACTGCAACGGGAAGCTCGACCTTTTCATCGGTCGAGTGCAGGGCGTGGTGGATCGTTACGAGCAAGACGGCAGCAGCCCGGACGGCAGTCCGCGTTTTCGCCTCGTCGAGGAGCATTGGCAGGGCATCGAAGTGCTTGGTCCGGAGGTGACGGGCGGCACGGTGCGATTCGATAGCAGCGACGTGCGCGAACACGGACCTGCCGACGTGTCGACGACACGACTGCATGGCGCGAATACGCTGGCGTTCGCGGATGTCGAAGGGCGCGGGAATGGCGTGCTCGATCTCTTCTGGGGAGACTTCTTCGAGCAGGGCTTGTTGCGCTTCGAAAACACTGGGTCGTGCGCGCAGCCGAACCTCACTGGACGTCCGGCAAGATTTCCTTCGTCGCATCCGGTGCTGACGTCAGGCTACAATGCGCCGACGTTTGGCGACATTGATCGCGATGGGAATGTCGACCTCGTCATGGGCGTGATCGGTGGTGCGTACGGACCGTGGCGTACATCAATCGAGAATCTGTATCTCGTGCAACAGGCGCCGAAGGGCACGTGGTCCGTCAAGACGCAGCGCCTTATTCCCATGATCGACGTCGGGAGCGAGTCCGCGCCGGCCCTCGCTGACCTGAATGGCGACGGCCTGCTCGATATTATCATCGGGAGCAAGGTGTCGCCGACCGATCACAACAGCGGCGACGTCACCTGGTTCGAAAACATCGGTTCGGCAACGGCGCCATCGTTTCGCGAGCGCGGACTGTTGCCGATGCGCGGACAATTCAGCTATGCGCCCAGCGTCGCAGATCTCAACGGCGACGGTCTTCCCGACATCGTGCTTGGCACCTGGAACGATCGCATTCAGTGGTATCGCAACACGGGCACGCGCTCTGCGCCTGCGTGGACGCTTGCCGACACCGCCCTCATCACGATTACGCGTGGCAGCAACACGACGCCGAGTGTGGGGGATCTGGATGGAGACGGCTTGGTGGATATGGTGATCGGCAAGGCGTCCGGGCAAATCATTCTTTACAGGAATATCGGGACGAAGACCGCACCGAAGTTCCAGTTGGTGAGTGATCACCTTCAGGACATCAAGGTGAATCGTCGCAGCGCTCCGCTGCTGGTTGACATGGACGGCGACGGCAAGCTCGATATGCTGATTGGATCCGACGATGGTGACGTCCAACTCTGGCGCGGCGTCGGCAACGCTGCAATGCGCGAGATTCGCTTCGAGCGGGATTCAACGTTCGTGTTGAAGAGTTATCCGAACGCGTTGCCTGCCGCGGGCGATCTGCATCACAGCGGCAAGTTGGACCTGTTCGTCGGGACGAGCTCGGGTGGACTGCGATGGTTCGCAAACCTGCCGCCCTGAGTGGAGGGAAGGACCGGTGGATTCAACTGGTCATCTGTCATCCCGCACAAGCGAAGCGCGTGTCGGGATCTACCATCACCACGCCCTGAGCC
>JBDTXZ010000229.1:0-6160 GCA_040005935.1 bacterium
ATCGCAGCCGCCGGACGCAACGAGTATCGCCACAGAACTCGATTCGCGCAACCCTAGGCTGAATCCTGCGCGAACTTCGTGCCCGTGCGTGGGTTGGCGGTGGAGGGACGTTTGTCGCCGAAGTACGCGGACCGGTGACCGCAGGACCGCGGACCGCCAGCCAGCCGCGAAACGGGCATCAGCGCGCTGTGGGCCGTCCTCGGTCCCTACCCAACAGTGTTTCGAACCTCACGGACTCCCAGCTTCCGAGACAGCGCGACAAGCCGCCGAGCCTGTTCGAGGATGCGGGCCACTGCGGCGCGAGGCTCGTCAGCGAGCGGCTCGATCTCCAACAACTGGGCCTCCGCCAACAACGCGGTGAGCGGATTGTTGAACGCGTGTTGAAGCGTGCGCGCCGCCTCGCCAAGCGATAGCTGCGCGCGCACGCGGTCCAGTTCTCGGGCGGAAATCTGCTCGTCACTATTGTACTGCGCCATGTCGGTAAGTGTCCCCGGCGGCGCGTCACGTTCGTCGATCAAGGCGCGGAGGACCTTGTCCGCGTCGTAGCCCGGCAGCAGCTGCGCGATCAGCTCGCGCGCGAGCGCGATTGACGGCTCCGCCACCATGATTGGTCCGGAGATGCGCGGAGCCTGTTCGCTCTCCGGTCGATCCAAGTAACTTTCCGCCATGATCTCCTCACCAGACGTGAGCGTCGCCGTTTCCGACGCAGTTCAAGAGTATCGGCAGCGCGGCGATATTGCCGCACTGCTGGACCGCATGAAGGCGCTTTCCACCGCATCCGACCCCGAAACACTCATATCGGCGACAGCGCCGTTCCATGACCTGCCGGAAGTCGTGATACCAGTGTACGAGCGCGTTGTGCTGGCCCGTCCCCAGGACGCGCAGGCGATGGTCGTGCTTGCGAATGCCTACTGGCTCACGGGACGCGGCGCCGATCTTGTCGGGGAGCTCGCCTCACGTGCCATTGCGGCTGATCATAGCAATCGCGGTGCCTGGCACCTGTGGTCACTCAGCGAGTCGAATCCGCGTGGACGCATGGAGCGCTGGCTCGAAGTCACTGAACGATTCCCCGCGGACCAACTTGCTCGCGCCGCTCTCGCCGACAATGCCGCGAGCCTCGCTGGTGCGGAGCATGATCCGCTCGCACTCGATCTCGCAGTGCGCACGTACGAAGGCTTGTGGGCTGAGGCGAGTCGCGATGAGGAGCGTCGCGCGTTGGAAGAAACGATTGCGAAGCTGAAGGGCTGGACGCTTTAGCTGTCGACCTGAGCGAGCGGTGCTCCTCGAAAAGTCGTCACCCCGCGCGAGCGGAGCGAGTCGAAGCGCCTGCACCTGCAGTTGCGCAGTATTTCGGACGGCTATGCGCTTTGCCCTCGCGCAATGTCATCCTGCTCGCGGTGCGGAACGAGCGCTTCGACCGCGCCAATGAGCTCTTTGAGCTCAAACGGCTTACGGACCGACGGGCACTTGCACGACAAGATCAGCTTGTAGGCACGCTCCGAGATGTCGCCGGTCATGAACAACGTCTGGCGACGCAGGTGCGGATGCGATGCTGCCGCGAGCTCAAACACCACGTCGCCGCGCGTGTCCGGAATACGGAGGTCGATGATCATGACGTCCACGTGCTGCGACGCCAGCACGGACAGCGCGCCGTCGCCCGATTGGGCAGACACCACGTCGTATCCCGCTCGCGTCAGCGCTATCGTGAGTGCCCGGCAAATCGCCGGCTCATCATCCACGACCAGCACTCGTACTCGTTCAGACATCACGTCTTCGGTCTCGCTCATGCGTACATCGTGCGTTCGGCCACCGTTCAGTCCAATTAGTCTCGTCATCCAATGTCACTCACTTCATCATCATCTTCCGCTCGGCTGCCGAACAGATGGTCGGCGAGAAGGCGGACGAACAATTCAGGTGGCACATCGCGCCGAACGTCTTTCGGCGCGCGCCCCGTCCACTCGTGCAGCAGCTTGCTCAAGGTGTCAGGGTCAGAGTATCCAAGCTTCGCGGTAATCTCCTTCAACCTGCTTCCTGGCGCGCGCAACAGCGTGTACGCCCGCAGCAACCGCGCGCAGATGATGAGGTGTCTCGGCTGCAGTCCCGCCGGCGTCATATGCCGATAAAGGGACCGAGGTGCCATCCCCGCCAAGCGTGCGAGCTCCTGACTGTTCTTTACCCGAGCCGGTGAGCGAAAGAGTTGCTCGATAGCTCTGGCGACGACAACTGGCAGCGCCCGCAGCGGCGACGCCAGCTCCTGCAACATCAACTCGGCCATCGGATGCGCTGGTACGCGCTCGATGAGATCGAGAAAACGGCGCGGCTCATCATCGAACCGGTTGAGAACCACGTGATGCACGCCAAGGCGGGCGAGTCGTACCACCATTCGCATCGCGGTCGGTGCCAGCACCGTGTACACCACCACTGGCAACGTCGGATGTCCCGCAATAATCTCTTCGATCGCGTCGGCCATCTGTCCTTCGCGCAATGCCGGATCGATGATCAGGAGATCAGCCGCTTCGACACGCAGAAGGGAGTGCAGCTCTGCCGAATCAGTCGCTGTGTCGAGGGAATGAGCATCCCCCAACACCATGCGAAGGTGTGCCAGCAGGTTGCGCGGAAGGAGAGCTACGACGTGCAAAGCGGAGTGCGGAAGGACTTTGGCGCAAATACCCGGTTTTCTGTCTCAAAATGCCGGTTTACGCATGACACCGCGAGCCTAGCCTTGAGATGTGGTTCAGTACGAACCGTTCATCCAATACCGGAGTCATCCATGTCCCGCCGCCAGCTTTCCTTCCTAGCTCTCGCGATTGCCTCCTTTGCTTTGACTGCTTGCGGCTCGTCCCCGACTGCGCCGAAGCACGATGCGCCGATCGTGGTCATGAGTGGTGGTGGTTGATCAACTGTCTTATGCGAGCGTCTTGATTCCGGCACTTCGGTAGCGAATCTCGCTTGCAATGATGGTGAGCGCCTTTGGGACCGGCATTTCCGCTGGCACACTGCGCGGGATATCGGCCAGTCGCTCGAGTTGGTCCTCGGCATCAAAGACAAGGCGGTTGTCGCCGTACTTCGCGGCAAGGACAATCGCCTCCGAGAGATTGCGTCGCGCTCCTTCGGTATCACCGAAGCGAGACAATCCCATCCCCGCGTGCAGTAGAAACTGTCCGTGAAGCAGCGGCGGTAGCGGGGCAGCGGCCAACTGACGGCGATGCCGCTCGAAGAGCGGAAGTGATCCGTCGTCCGCTGCAATCTCCATCAAGTTGATCGTGGAGATCCATCGGATGTATTGCTCCTGCGCGGTCACGGCTAACAGGGAGTACGCGTCGCGCGCGGCACTTCGTACGCCAAGCTTGTAAAACGCACCGGCAATATCGCCGAGCATGCGATCGCGCAGACGATCGTCCGCGAGCTGGTCGAGCGCTTCGTAGCCAAGCCTGATCGCATACTCATACTCGCCTTTCAGCTGGGCGACCGCGGCTCGTTCCTGGATCGCCCTCGCACGAAAATGCTGTAGGTCCGCGACCTCAGCGCGCCGTATGGTATCGTCGAGCATTGATTCGGCGCGCGGATAATTGCCGCGTACAATCGACACCTTCGCTTCGGCGATGCGCGCATCGAGCGAGCCAACAAGGTCGCCCGCCGCGGTCGCGATGCGTCCAGCCTGGAGTGCAATCTCTTCGGCTGCATCGAGCTCGCCGAGTTGGCGACGGCAATAACTCAGTCGCACATGCGCGCTGATGGCGTCCTCCGCATCATGCGTTGGATCTGTATACGCAATCACCGACTCGTAGACATCGGCGGCGAGGCCCCACTTCGCGTCTGCGTCTAGTGTTCGCGCGTACGCCATGAGCCGCGGCGCAACAGCGTGCATGTCGCCACTGCGCGCCGATGTGAGTGCGTCGAGTGCACTCATGAGGATCGCGCGCGCCGGACTCCCCTCAGGCATCTCCTCGAGACACGCTGCGACAGAACGCACACCCCATCCATCGGCGGTAACCGCAGCAGCGCCCTCTTCGATCCACGCGTCAACGAGACGCAGGAGCACGAGACCCGCGCTCACTGCGCGCCACGACGGGTCGCGCTCCTCGAGCGAAGCCAGTTCGGTAAAGAACGGCAGATGACGCATGTGTTGCGATGAATCGAACACCAGAATTCTCCAGGCTTGCAGTCTCAGCACGTGATGCCAATCACACGTCCATGAGGATCGGTGAGTGTCACCAAACCATCAAGGGGGTTTTTGAGACTGAAACACCCTTGTTTTGTGACGTTATCAACATTCCTCTGTGCGATGATTGCATGGCACGGCGCATGATTAGAAAATTCTCAGCGCGAATCACGTCAGCACACGAAAACGCGCAACTTCCTTGCCGGTCTTTAGCAGCTCGTCGAATGCGTTGCGGAGGACCTGCGCCGATTCGGCGTCCTGTCATGCCTCTCATTCGTTGCGCTCGCGCAACACTTCGCGCGACGAATGCTGTAAACTCACACGCATACGGCCGCTCAGGTTGGCGACCGTGCTGGAAGCAGTACCTAAGACATCGTTTCACGCCTCGCGCGCTACGCAGAAGATTGACTCGAAACGATCGCTCGATTGCCCAACTGCGGCCTTGTGCTAAGCGAGCCGAACACCAATTATGAGAAGGTCTCGAGCAGAGCGCGCGTAGCTGCCCCGTTCACCTGTAAGATGCCATCCAGCTGGTTGCTGGATGCAACCGCGACCTCTCCGACGACGGAGAAGTGCGACCCCCATCACGGCGGTTTCACAAGAGCACAGCTCTCGCACTACGATGGCCGGCTCAACGCCTCGCTGTCACCGCGCAATGTGAATCCAGCGAGTTCTAATGATGACTCGCGACATCGCGCCGAATCGTCGTCGCAAATCCTACCTTGTTTATCGCGCGAAGCTCGTTCGACCGCCGGCGCCGCGACCTACCATCAAAAGACAGTGCACCAGAGCGATGTCGTTCCGGTCCGCGATGGCGCGGATCCAGTCCGCTACCCCAGCGCGAGCTTTCAGCGACTCCTGCTGAAAGCGAAGTGTTTCGCGGCTGACCGCTACTTCATGTACGACTGGATCGCGGCACCGCAAGCACCAGCGCCTCCACTCGTGATTCCCGGCGAAGTCTCGACATTCACCTATGACCTCACTGGTGGTGTCGCGACTGCGATCAACCACGATGCGAAGATCACGCGAACGTACTATCCAAACGGAGCGCTCAAATCTGATGAATTGAAGATCGCCGTTGTCGATTCCGCCAATACGCCCGCTGACGCAGTTTACGATCGTAGCGCAAACGGACTTCACGCTCACCTCGAGCACCTACTCGGTGTGCCATCATTGCCTGTTGGGAGCGTGCTCGGCTCCTATGCGTGTACACTTGGGGCTGTAGTGGGTTTGGCGTCGCCGGTTGTTCGACAGGGGCGGGCACTCAATGATCTGAGGGCATGGGTGTTGAAACGTTGTTCGTCCCTACGCGTCGTAAATGGCAATCGGCGACTACGACCAATCCACGTCACGTGTTAACGAGATTACCGTTTTCACTTCTGCGACTGAACAACCCAAATGGCTGCAGGCCGTGCTCGCTACGAGCTCGGCCTGGCGTGTGGTGGACATCCGACAGCGCGCAGAGGCGCGCGAACTGGCTGCGAGTAAAGTGCTGCCCTTCTCGTAACGCGAACGACGGCGCGTCGCGCGTGCTCTCGAGCGCAGTACGGACGTCCCTGACGCGAGGGAGCGGCAACGTGTTTGCTGAACTCGGTTTCGACAATCCGGCCGAAGAACTGGCCAAAGCTCAGCTGGCGATGATGATCGATGCGGTGCAGGAACGCCACCTCACGCAACAGGCTGCCCCGACCTTGATGGGCGTCGATCAGATGATTCACGCACGCCTGTTGGAATCATCGTGATGATGTACGCGCACGATGCGGATGAGCGGTCGGGGCAATGAGAGTGTAAAGGCAGGAACCTACCGCCGCAGCCGCCGCAGCATCCGCAAGATCTCGAGATACAACCACACCAGCGTGACAAGCACCGAGAACGCGAAATACCACTCCGTCTTCGCACTCAGCTTTTGCTGACGCGCACTCTCGATCTCCGCGAAGTCCACGAAGAGACACGCGATCGCCAGCCCGATCGCCAGCGCATTTATGCCGAAACCAAGCC
>JBDTXZ010000230.1:0-6155 GCA_040005935.1 bacterium
TGCATTCGCTGGAGAGTCGAGCTCCGGGTCACCTGCCAGCAACTTGTCCGCCGCCTCGCGAGCACGTTCGTTGAGCAGCGCGTCGCGAAGCGGATCGGCCACACGAAACGTGGGCACACCACTTTGGCGTTCACCGAACAGATCGCCCATCCCGCGCAAGTGAAGGTCGGCGCGCGCGATCTCGAACCCGTCCTCGCTGCCCACGAAGACGTCGAGGCGTTGCTTTACGTCCGGGCTCACGTCGCCAAGGAGAATGCAGTACGACGCCTCGGCGCCGCGGCCAACGCGTCCGCGTAGCTGATGGAGCTGGGAAAGGCCGAATCGCTCCGGATGCTCGATGAGCATTACCGTCGCGTTCGCGACATCGATGCCGACTTCGATGACGGTCGTCGCAACCAGGACGTCGACGTCGCCATCGCGAAAGCGCCGCATGATCGAGTCCTTCTCGTCCGCCGGGAGGCGACCGTGCAAGAGCGCAACTCGGCGCTCTCTAAACGCGTCGGCGGCCAGTATTTCAAACATCGTCGTGGCCGCCTTGAGATCCGTTTTTTCGGATTCCTCGATGACGGGATAAACGACGTATGCCTGCCGTCCGTTGGCAAGTTCGCGCGACACGAACTCCAGCACTCTTGAGCGCGCCGCCTCTGGGCGAAGGGCCGTCGTGATCGGTTGGCGGCCAGGTGGCCGTTCGTCGAGAATCGACAGATCGAGATCGCCGTAGAGCGTGAGCGCAAGCGATCGCGGGATCGGCGTTGCGGTCATCAGCAACACATCGGGCGACTCGCCCTTAGCGGCAAATGCCTTGCGCTGCTCGACGCCAAAGCGATGCTGCTCGTCGACGACGACGAGCCCGAGGTTGGAGAATTCCGTCGCCTGCTGCACGAGCGCGTGCGTACCAACGACGAGCGAGGGCGTCGCCTCGGCAAGCCGGGACGCAACCTCACGTCGCGCTTTGGCCTTGAGACTACCCGTCATCAGGATGGGTTCGATTCCCATCGCCGCGAGCATTCGGCTCATCGAGCCGAAGTGCTGCTCCGCGAGCAATTCTGTCGGCGCCATGATCGCCGCCTGATAACCGTTCTCCATCGCGAGCATCGCGGCGAACAGCGCGACGACCGTCTTGCCACTGCCGACGTCGCCTTGCAGCAGGCGCTGCATGCGTCGTTCGCTGCACATATCCGCAAAGATCTCGCGCAACACCCGCGCTTGCGCGCTCGTCAGCGCGAACGGCAGGTGCTCGCGCATGCGAGTCGTGAGGTCGCGCTTGTTTTCGAAGTGAATCCCGCGACGCGTTTCTCGCGACAGCGCCTTCGCCCGTTGGTGGAGCAGCTGAACGAAGAGCAACTCCTCGAACGCGAGTCGCGACCGGCCTTCGAGTGCGTCGCCCAGCGACGTTGGGCGATGCACCATGCGCATCGCGTCGCCGATACCCGGGACGGCCGCAACTTTCAAGACCTCGCGCGGCAGGTACTCCGTAATGAGCGGCAGCAGCTCATCGAGATGCGCATCGATGATCCCTCGGATGACCTTGAACGACAGCCCCTCCGTGGCTGGATAGACGGACAGCACTCGACCTTGTGCCGTGCCAGCGTCGCCCTTGCCGAGGTTGACATGCTCGCGCGGCTGGAGTTGGCGGCCGTGGAAGAATCGCACGCTCCCACTCACCAGGAGGACGTCGTCCTTGTCGATGGTACGGTCGAGATATGGTTGTCCTGGCCACGACACTTCGATCATTCCCGTGTCGTCCTTGAGGACTGCCTGGAAGATGCGCAGGCCCTTCCGCGTCGGGAGAACGCCTTTCGAAACCACCGTGCCGATCACGGTGCCGTGCATTCCCGTCTCGAGCGACGAGATGGGCGCAATCGTGCTCGCGTCCTCATAGCGATGCGGGATGTGATACAGGAGGTCGCCCGCGGTCACAACGCCCAGCCGCTTCAACGCCTCGGCGCGAACCGGCCCGACGCCCTTCAAATACATGACGGGCGTGTCGAGGCGAGCTCGTTGTTGCGTGGGCGCGTCGCGCTTTGTTGGCGTCACTCGCTGTCCAGCAGCTCCCGCGCGAATTCGGTCGCGTCGAATGGGAGAAGGTCGTCGCTCTGCTCGCCGGTCCCGAGGAATTTTACCGGCACGTTGATGGCTTCGTGCACCGCGACGACAACGCCGCCGCGCGCGGAGCCGTCGAGTTTTGTTACGACCAGCCCCGACACCGGTACAGCAGAAGCGAACGTCTTGGCCTGCTGCACAGCGTTCTGTCCAATGGTCGCGTCGAGGACGAGCAGCGTTTCGTGCGGTGCACCCGGCAGACGCTTGGCGATCACGCGTGCGACCTTCTTGAGCTCGGTCATGAGGCCTTCACTGGTGTGCAGGCGACCGGCGGTGTCGATGATGAGGACGTCCGCGCCGCGCACGATGCTCGCGTCGATCGCGTCGAAGGCAACGGCGGCTGGGTCAGCGCCAGGTGTTGCGGAGATGAAGTCTGCGCCGGTGCGCTCCGCCCAGAGTCGCAATTGGTCGATGGCGCCGGCGCGAAATGTGTCGCCTGCGGCGACGACAACATTCTTGCCCTGACGGTGCAGGCGCGCGGACAGCTTCCCAATGAACGTGGTCTTGCCTGCCACGTTCACACCGACGATGAGGATGACAGTGGGCGACTCGGCGGCAAGTGTGAGGGTTGGGTCGCTGTTGCCGGCGCGGAGTGCAGCGTCGATTCCTTCGTGAAGCGCGTTCAGGAACTGCTCCTGGGTCTTGACGAGACCACGCTGGGCCCGCCGTTCAACGTCGGCCACAAGCTTGAGCGTGGTGGGAACGCCGAAATCTGCCTCGAGGAGCAGCTGCTCCAACTGCTCCAATGAGCCAGCCGAGACGCCTCCGCGCGCCAGGACGGCGACGTCGGTGAGCGCGACGTCCTTGATCTTTTGCCACAGCGACCGCTTGGGAAGGTCGGTCGATTTTCTGAGAATACGCATGGGCTGAATGATAGCGGAGGTGAGGCGATTGTCGTCCTGAGCGAAGCAAAGGACCTGCTTGATGGTGACGCGATGAACAGCGCGCCCTCAGGCCGCACGACGGCGAGCCACTCAGCCAACGCTGCCGCTGTCCCGCCCGTAGCTGCTTTGGCATTTCCCCGCTCGGACAACACGTCCCTCCGCATCGCCCCCCACGAGGAGATAGGATGCTCGCCCCCCGTCACTCCATTCGTCACGTTGCGTTCGCTGTCGCCGCCTGTGCAGCCATGGCGTCGCCCGTGCGCGCACAACAAGCGAATGACCCGGAATACACAGCGAAGATCAAAGAATACCTCCAGGATCCGCGGATCAGTACGGAGCTGGTGGATCATCTTCCCGCCTCCGCTACCGTTCCCACGCCACTCAAGTTTCTCGGCAAAATCGTCGGCACGCCCGGGGAGTTGACGTACTCCAGGGACATCACTCGCTATTTCGACGCGTTGGCGAAGACGTCGCCACGTGTGAAGGTCTGGCGGATGGGCAAGAGTGAGGAAGGTCGAGAGATGATCGTCGCCGCGATCGCCGACGAGGCCACGCTGAAGGATCTCGACAAGTACAAGGGGATGCTCAAACAGCTCACCGATCCTCGGAAAACGACCGAGGAGCAGGCGCGCGCCATCATCAAGACCGCGAAGCCCATCTACTGGCTGACCTCGGGGATGCATTCCCCTGAAATGGGAGGCCCCGAGATGCTGATGGAGTTGGCGTATCGTCTTGCGGTCGAGGAGACGCCGTACATCAACACCATCCGCAACAACGTCATCACCTTCATTACGCCAGTACTCGAAGTCGATGGCCGCGAGAAGGTCGTCGACACGTACTACTTCAACAAGAAGCGCGGCACTGGCGAAGCGCGGTTGCCCGTGATGTACTGGGGCAAGTACGTCCAGCACGACAACAATCGCGATGGCATGGGACAGTTCCTGTCGCTCACGAAGGAAACGACGCGCACGTTCCTCGAGTGGACGCCGACGGTGCTCCACGATCTGCACGAAGCACAGTCGTATCTCTACTCGAGCACGGGCACCGGTCCGTACAACGAGCAGCTGGATCCCATCACGATCAATGAGTGGTGGGTCATGGCACAGAACGACGTGATGGAAATGACGAAGCGTGGCGTGCCCGGCGTGTTTACGTATGGGTTTTACGACGGGTGGGTGCCGAACTACATGTTCTTCGTCGCGCACGCGCACAACTCTGTGGGACGTTTCTACGAGGTCCAGAGCTATGGGCCGGACAACAACGCGAACCTCACGCTGCCCGCAACGACGACGAGCCGCGAATGGTTCCGCCCGAACCCGCCGCTGCCGAGTATCAAGTGGGGCCCGCGGAATAACACGAACATCCAGGAATCGGCGCTGCTCATCACGCTCAAGCAGATGGCAGACCAGAAGGAGATGTTCCTCGAGAATTACTGGCTGAAGAACAAGCGCTCGGTGGACAAGGGGAAGAACGGGCCAACGTACGGCTGGCTCATCCCCGCGAATCAAACGCGCAAGGCGAATGCTGCCGACGCGATCAACGATCTCCGCACGCAGGGCCTCGAGATTCACACGGCGACGTCGGCATTCAAGGCGGGCAACCTGACTGTGCAGGCCGGCGACTACATCGTGCGCGCTGACCAGCCGTATCGCACGTTGGCCGACATGTACTTCTCGCTCCAGAACTATCCCACGGCCAATCCCGCGCCGTATGACGACACGGGCTGGACGTTCCAGCTCATGCGCAACCTCGTCATCACGCCGGTGACGGACAAGGCAATCCTCACGGAGCCGATGGCGATGGTGACGTCGAGCGTGAAGGCGTCAGGCGGCATTCAGGGCACTGGACCCGTGCTCATCGTGGACAACTCGGCAGACAACAACCTGATGACGTTCCGCTTCAAGAACGCCGGAACGAAAATGCAGGCGGCTGAAGATGACTTCGATGCGGCGGGCCATCATTTCCGCGCGGGTGCATTCATCATCGCCGCTGGCGATCGCGCGAAGCTCGAATCGCAACTCACGGCGCTTGGTCTTTCTGCATGGGCCGTCGCGTCGGCGCCGAGCGTCAAGTCGCACGACCTCGACATCCCGCGTATCGGCTATGTGCACAGTTGGTCGCGCACGCAGGACGAGGGTTGGGTGCGCGCCGCGTTCGACACGTACGGTGTTCCGTATACCTACTTTGCCGACCAGAAGCTGCGCGACGGCAACCTGCGTGCGAAATACGATGTCATCGTCTTCCCCCACGTCGGTGGCACGTCACAGAGCCAGGTGGCTGGCACGCCGAAGACGGGAACGTTGCCGCTGCCATACAAGAAGACTGATGCGACGCCGAACCTGGGTTACATGGACCAGAGCGATGACATCCGCGGCGGCATGGGCATCGAAGGCCTGATGAACCTTTACAAGTTCGTCGAAGACGGCGGCACGCTGATTACAGAAGGCTCCACGGCAGCGATCTTCCCCGAGTACAATCTGACGCCGGGCATCAGCATCGAGACCCCAACAGACCTGTTCGCACGCGGCACGATTCTGCGTGGCATCATTTCGGACAAGAAGAGCCCGTTGGTCTATGGATACGAAGGCACGCAGTTGCCGGTGTACTTCAATCAGGCGCCAGTAATCAACGTCGGCGGCGCTGGCAATGCCTTCGCGCAGGGCGGCGGCCGCGGTGCGCCTGGCCTCAGCCAGAACGTGACGCCGAATGCCACGCAGCTTGCACTGTCGCCGTGGGATTCGACGGCAGCGGCGATCGCTGAGCAGACGTCCGGCGGTCGTGGTGGCCGCGGTGGACGTGGGGGGGGTGGCGGCGGTGGGTTCGGCGCGTTTGGAGGCGGAGCAGCTGCCGATGTCGTTCGTCCTCGCGTCGTCATGCAGTTCCCCGCAAGCCCGACCGACATGCTGTTGTCGGGTACGCTGGCTGGCGGTCAATCCATTGCCAACAAAGCACAGCTAGTCGACGCGTCGATCGGCAAGGGTCACGTCGTGATGTTCGGCATTCGGCCCTTCTGGCGCTGGCAAACGCAGGGAACGTACATGCTGGGCTTCAACGCTATCATGAATTGGAATGATCTCGATGCGGGCAAGGCTGCCCCCGTCGCGCCGACGCGCCCCGTTGGTGCACAGCAGTAGTTCTTGGCGCAAAACAACGAAGCCCCTCCTGCAG
>JBDTXZ010000231.1:0-6154 GCA_040005935.1 bacterium
CACGCGACCTCCGACTGGATGCAGATGGAGCAGGAGCGCGGCATCTCGGTGACGTCGAGCGTGATGCAGTTCGAGTACGACGGCTACCAGATCAACCTGCTCGATACCCCCGGCCACGAAGATTTCTCGGAAGACACGTATCGCGTCCTCATCGCCGCCGACAGTGCGGTGATGCTGCTCGATAACCGCAAGGGGGTCGAAGAGCGAACGCGCCAACTCTTTGCTGTCTGCAAGCGGCGTCGCATGCCGATCTTCACCGTCGTCAACAAATGCGACCGCGTCGGCGAAGATCCACTCAAGCTCCTTGGCGACGTCGAAGCCGATCTCGGCATCGATTGCTACCCGGTCACGTGGCCGATCCACTCCAACGGCGCGTTCATTGGCGTCTATGATCGACGTCGCAAGCTGATCTACCGCTTCGAGCGCGGCGAGGATCACGGAGCGAGCGAAGCGAACGTCCAGGTCAAGGCGATCGATGATCCGAGTCTCGCCGAGATGCTCGGCAGCGAGGCCCATGCGCAGCTCGTCCACGACATCGCGTTACTGGATGAGGCAGGACATCCGTTCAGCGAGGCGGCGATGCTCGCGGGCACGCTGTCGCCAGTCTTCTTCGCAAGCGCACTCACGAACTTCGGGGTCGAGCCGTTTCTCCGTGAGTTCGTCGAGCTTGCGCCACCGCCCACTGCGCGCGAATCAACGAACGGGTTGGTCAATCCCGCCGATCCGAATTTCACGGGCTTCGTGTTCAAGATTCAGGCGAACATGGACCCCAAGCATCGCGACCGCATTGCGTTCGTGCGCATTTGCTCCGGGCGGTTCGAGCCTGGGCTATCTGTCACACATGTGCGCACGGGCAAGCCGCTGCGTCTGTCGAGCGCGCAGCAGTTTCTCGCGCGTGAGCGATCGATGATCGAGGAAGCATGGCCTGGCGACGTCATAGGCGTCATGGATCGCGGTACGCTGCGCATCGGTGATACGCTCGCCGTCGATGGAAAGCTCGAATTCTCTGGTATTCCGCGATTTGCGCCTGAACATTTCGCGCGCATCGTCGCCGCAGATCCGCTCAAGCGCAAACAACTCGACGCGGGCCTGAGACAACTCACCGAGGAAGGCGCGGCGCAGGTGTTCTACACGTCGGGCACCGATACCCTGAGCCCCACACCAATCGTCGGCGCGGTAGGCCAGCTACAGTTCGACGTAATGCTCCACCGGTTGGAGCACGAGTACGGCGCGCCATGCCGGTTGGAGAAAATCTCAGCGCGCTATCCGCGCTGGGTCGTCGGGGCAAAGGAAGAGATCGAGCGCATCGCGCGCGACCGCGGTCGCATGCTGCTCTTTGACGCCAAGGGCCACCCATTGCTTCTGTTCGAGGACGCGTGGGGCATGCGCTGGGTGCTCGAGCGCGAGACCGCGGTGACATGGCACGACGTGGCGCCGTAACTTTGGTCGTCCTCAACGATGCGTGGCGGTCACTGGGTTGGACTAGACTGTCATCCCGCACGAGCGACCGCTCGTGTCGGCATCCTGGTTACGTCGGGCGTGGCTTTCTCACAGCGCAGCGATGGTAGATCCCGACGCTCGCTTCGCTCGTGCGGGATGACAGGCGCTGGCCCCAGTTAAACCGCCCGCATGAAAAAACGCGTGCAGGCCTTCCTTAGGTTCGTGGCGTACTGACCGCTGGACGCCTGGTGGCCGGAATCTCAGAAGCTCTGATTGAACGCGAGCTGCATGCGACCGTTCGCATCGGGCACCACTGAAGCGCCCAGAAGCATTCGGTCGAATCGATTGTTCGGGTGCCCGTGGCTGTAGTTCACGACCTTGTAGCCAGCCATGACGCCCATGAACGCGCCTGCCGCGACGTCGCTCGACCAGTGCTGGTCCAACCGAATGCGAGCGAGACCCGGGAGCATCGCCGCCGCGAAGATCAACGGTGCGGCAAATGGGGTCGCCTGCGGATTCCGACGGTGAATTTCCATCGCCAGCACTGTCGCGACCGCCATGCTCGACGACGTGTGGATCGATGGAAACGCGCGATAGTCAAAGGACGAGTCGCCGAAGAATCCACGAAACGCCCTGAACTTGTACTGATCGCTATCGTGTGACACGTAGGGCCGAGTGCGCCCAAGAGGCCCGCGAATGAGCTGGCTTGCCACGCTCGCAAGGACGACGGATTCAGTCGCGTGCAGTGCCACGTCCGACACCAAGGGCGAACTGAACAGCCGTCCCGCGCCGTAAATGACAATCCCGCCTATGGTGAGCGTCGTCTCGTTTACGTGACTGACGCCGCGGGAGAATTTCGAGAGACCATCGAGGTCGGCACGCGTGACCGGATCGAAGCGCCGCCCGCGTTGCGATGCGCGCGCGATCTGGGGATCGAACACAGACAGTGCGCCCGCCGCGGCAGCGGCAGCGCCGGCGTACACCAAATCTCGGCGCGTAAAGAACGTCTTGTTGACTCCAGTGGTGTCGATGCGCTGTGCCGCGGCGTGCTGGGAAAGCAGGGCCAGTGAGGAAACAGCAAGGGCGAATCGGCGCACGGGAATTCCGGGGTTCTGAAGTGAGTATGACGACTATGCACCGCGCGTGCCGCCCGACGCCAAACTGGAGAAATGCAGCCGAGTTCGTTGAAAGTGATGCGATGTGGGATAGCCATTTATGTGATCTGGGGTAGAAAGTTGGCACTCCAAGTGCATTAGGGAGGGATGGAAATAATGCGCACACCGACCTCGGCTGAAAATGGCCGACTCACACGGGAGCGACTGATGGGATATCGAATATTCAGGGATTCGCGAGGGACCGAATGGCAGACGTGGGACGTGGTTCCCCGTCTCGAGGAGCGGCGAGTCAACGAGCGGAGATCGCGCGTTGCGGCTCCTACCCACAGCGAGCGCCGCTCGCCGACGGATCGGCGGATCCTCGCCGGCCATCGCACGGTCCTCACCTTCAGGATGGGAAGTGGGTGGCTGTGTTTCGAGGCGCCCAATGAAAAGCGCCGGCTGTCGCCCATACCCGCGGATTGGCAGCGCTGCCCGAGCGATCGTCTCGAACAATACTGCGCTGACGCCACGCCGGCGCGTCGCGTGACTCGTGATCTCCAGATCATGGCGGTCGGGGAGTAGCTTTCTCGCCATGAGCGGCACCGCTTTGTCGTCCGGAGCGCAGCGAAGGACCTGCACGTGCTGCTGCTAATTGGACCTGCACGAACTGTTGCGCGTCCCCTGGATTGGCCCATCATGTCACGCAGTGCTTAGCTTCCTCGCGCTCATTCAAGCAGCCGCGCTCGCGCTGTTACTGGTGCGGTTGTGGCCTGGCCGCAAGCGCCTTCCGCCCATCGCGCCGCTGCTCCAGACGGATCGTGCGGGCGAGATCAGTATCGTTGTGCCCACACTCAACGAAGCGCACCGCATTGGTCCCTGCCTCGACGGATTGCTCGCGCAGGGCTCGGTGGTGCGCGAGATCCTCATCGTCGACAGCGGGAGCGTTGACGACACGCCAGCCCGCGTGCATGCCGCCATGGCGCGCGACGCGCGCGTACGACTCCTGCGCGACTCGCCGCTGCCGGATGGATGGGTCGGCAAGGTGTGGGCACTCCAACACGGTCTCGAGCACGCGTCTGCCGAATGGGTGCTCGGTGTCGACGCCGACACCATACCGCACGCGGGCTTAGCCGGCGGTGCGCTCGCCGCTGCGCACGCACTGGGCTTCGACGCCGTGTCGTTCGCCCCGAGATTCAGTGTCGCGACTGCAGCCGTTCGATGGCTGCAACCGGCGCTGCTCGTCACGCTCATCTATCGCGTCGGCGCAGCGGGCACATACGTCGACAGTGAGCGCGTCATGGCCAATGGCCAATGCTTCCTTGCGCGTCGCCGCACGCTGCTCGATGCCGGAGGCTACTCGAGCGCACGCGCCTCCTTTAGCGACGACGTCACACTCGCGCGTCATCTCGCGCGCGCTGGAAATCGCGTCGGGTTTCTCGACGGCTCGCGCTTGTACGACGTACGCTCGTATTCGTCTGCGCGTGAGACGTGGCGCGAATGGGGCCGTTCACTCGACCTCAAGGACGCGACATCACCGTTGGCGCAATGGGCGGATGTGCTGTTTCTCGCGGTGGTGCAGGGAACACCCGTGCCGGCGCTCATCGCGTGTGCATTCGTGAGCTCGCCGTCACTGCTCGCCACGAGCGGTGCGTTGCTGCTGACCCGCGTGCTGCTGCAACGTGCGCTCGCGCCGTCGTACGAGGTGCGTGGCATTGCGTTCTGGCTGTCACCACTCGCGGATCCACTCGCGGCGTTCCGCATTGCCCTGTCGACGGTTCGCCGGCCAACGCAGTGGCGCGGGCGTGCCTACACGCGCGTTACCGCTTAAAAATTCGCTGGCTCCAACGCGTCGTACGGCTTGCCACGAACGAATAAAGCGCGGCGCTCACCCATGAGTAGTACGTCTCGATGGCGCGCAAACGCGTGACGTCATGACGTCGCGACGCGAGCGGGGATCGAGCCCTCCCAGCGTTGGCATCCCATTCAGCGCCAGCCTCAGCTCGATGAGTAATTGCTCCGGCGGGACGCCGCACGGTCGCCTGTCGTACACCAGTAAACATGAACGCTACAACTGATGTTTACGCATTTTCGCATCTACGGTACTACCGCATTTAGAAGAAGGGAAGTAGTTGGAAATAAAGCAGTTACGGAGAAAGTTGTGTGTACGAAATCGTACCGAAGTCGCGTTGGCAATATGACGGTCCGCCCGTGAGTATTCCGCTCATCTTGCGACATTCGGAATCGGCTCGACTCGCCGCCTCCTTCCTTGCGTCAGTTGGCTGTTCAACCGATGGCACCTTGCGTGGAGTGCGCGATGGAGAACGACAATACCTCGAGCGTGTCTGTGGACGCGCCCCCTACTGCCTACCACAATCGTTTGCTTGAGGCGCTTCCCGAGAGCGACTACCTGCGACTGCTCCCGGAGCTTGAACCAGTGACGTTCGAGCTCCGGCAGGTGCTCTTCGAGCCGGGCGCGGACATCACCCACGTCTATTTCCCGAGTAGTGGAATGGCGTCGTTGGTGAACGACATGAAGGACGGCACGGTCGAAGTGGGCACAATTGGCAATGAAGGCATGGTCGGCACGCCGATTCTGCTGCATGCGAGCAAGCTGCCGATGCGAGCGTTCATTCAACTCGCCGGCGAAGGGCATCGGATTCCGTCGGAACCGTTCTTACGCGTGGTGCGAGACTCGCCCGCCGCCGAACGCCTATTCCTGCGCTATGTGCAGACGCAGTTCGACCACCTGGCGCAGTGGGTCGCCTGCAATCGCCTGCACACCCTCGACGCGCGATGCGCCCGTTGGCTGCTCATGTCAGAGGATCGAGCGCACAGCAGCCAGTTTCTCCTCACACAGGAATTCCTCTCCTACATGCTCGGCGTACATCGCCCCGCGGTCTCCATTGCCGCGAGCGCGCTTTCCGACGCAGGGCTCATCCGCTACACGCGCGGGAAGGTGACCATCGTCGATCGCGCTGGGCTCGAGACGGCAGCGTGCGAATGCTACGGCATCACGCGCCGCGCGACTGACTCGCTATTCGCCGACTTCACGGGGTAAGGCCGCCAGCCAGGCCTTTCACCAGATCGTACCAGAACGCTACTGCGTCGAACACACTCTTGACGCGCACCTTTTCGTTGAGCCCATGCGCGTTGCCCTCGCCTTCTCCTTCCGCGAGCGCAGATGGATCATACGTTGGAATACCCGCGTTGCGCAGATAGAGTCCGTCGCTCGCGCCTGCCGACATGATCGGAATAACGGGCGCGCCAGGGAAATACCGCGCAGACAATTGGTCGAGCAATGAAATCAGTTCCGGGCGCAGCGGCGACGGCGCGCTCGGCACCGGGTCGTAAATGCGCGTCACGACCACCGAGTCGCCGGCAAGCTTCTTCAGCGTGGCCTCGACATCCGCGGGCGGATCATTCGGCAGCATGCGGCAATTGACCGTCGCGCGAGCGCGCTGCGGTAAGGCGTTCTCGGCATGGCCGCCCTCGAGCATCGTCGCCACGCACGTCGTGCGCAACAGTGCGCTGAATGATGGATCGCGCGACAAACGCGCCATTGCCGCCCGGGCCTCAGCATCGGGCCACTATCCACATCTGCCCGAGCATTGAATATG
>JBDTXZ010000232.1:0-6147 GCA_040005935.1 bacterium
ACGAGCGATTGTTCGATATCCGCCGTTTTGGACGGACCGGCGACGAACACGCCAAATCCGTCAGCCGATGCGTCGATAGACGCGTACGCGCGATGGAGATCGCTGACGACCTTCTCGGCGTCCAGAACGACGATGACATTCAGCGCGAGGAACAGTGCCGCCCGATGACGAAGACGGGAGAGCGGGAGCCACACCGCGCCATTCTCGGCGACGCCCAGCACCGCTTCGCAGATGAATACGTCGGTGTTCTCAAAGGAATGCGGGAGCTCCGTCGGCGCTGATGCCTCGATGTCGTGCATCGCGGAGACGTTGCGACCAATGGGTGGATACGCTGCTTCAATCAACGCGGCGAGATCGGCACGACGTCCCCGTATCACTCGCGCACTGGCTGCTTCGGCTGCGTTCGCGAAGGCGAGCTCGGCGTCCGCGAGTGGTGGAGCGCTCGAGATTCTCTCCGCCACGTTTGGCCTCGCGACTGGTGCTGGACGCACGGCACGAATCGCGTTCAGGATGGCGTCACGAGACATTGCTGCCTCCATCGCGCTTTCGTTGTTCGCGCGCCTGGTACCACGCGCTGAAGCTCTCGCCACGCGGCAGCGGCAACTCACGATCGTCCGCCCATGTGCCCGCGAGCGTGCGCATTATGCCCGCTGGTATGACGCGCAACATCGCGCGCATGACCGCGCCACCCATCGTCAGCAATCGGCGACTTGCAAGCACACGCGCACCGGCACTCGCGATTGTCCGCTTCGCAGCGCTCGCCTCGCCTGCCTCCACGACAATCTGTCGCCACTTATAGAGCTGCGCGTCGAGATCGATCTTGACGGGACACACTGCGGTGCATGAGCCGCACAGCGTCGACGCAAACGGGAGCGCGCCGTACTTGTGAAGGTCGATGCCCGGCGAGAGGATCGATCCGATCGGCCCCGGAACGGTCGAGCCGTAGCTGTAACCGCCGGAGCGTCGATAGACGGGACACGTGTTCATGCAGGCGCCGCAGCGAATACACTTGAGCGAGCGCCAAAAATCGGGACGGCCGAGTTGCTCCGTCCGGCCGTTATCCACGAGCACGAAATGCAACTCCTGGTTTTCGGCCGGCCGATGCATGTGCGACGTGTACACCGTAATGCGCTGCCCCGTCGCGCTGCGCGCCAGCAAGCGCAGAAAGACAGCGAGCTCCGTTGGGCCAGGAATCAGCTTCTCGATTCCCATCGACGCGATGTGAATTGGCGCGAGCGCGATGCCGAGATCGGCATTCCCTTCGTTCGTGCAGACGACGATGCCGCCCGTTTCGGCGAGCCCGAAGTTCACGCCCGTCATCGCCGCGTGCGCACCGAGGAACTTCTCGCGTAAGTGTATGCGGGCAGCCGCCGTGAGCTCCGTCGGATCGCTGAGCCCAATTGGAGTACCGAGATGCTCGGCGAACGTCTCGCCAACTTCCTCTTTTGTCAGGTGAATTGCTGGCGTGACGATGTGACTGGGATGTTCACCGCGCAGTTGAACGATGCGCTCGCCCAAGTCCGTGTCGACGACGTTGACACCGCGTGCCTCGAGGTAGGCGTTCAGGCCACATTCCTCGGTGAGCATCGACTTGCTCTTTACAAGGTGCCGTACATTGTGCGACTCGAGGATATCGTAGACGATCCGATTGTGTTCTTCCGCGTCGCGCGCCCAATGCACTGTTACGCCATTCGCCGTGGCCGCAGCTTCGAAGGTGATGAGATATTCGTCGAGCTTCGAGAGCGTGTGTTCCTTGATGTCCGACGCCAGCGAGCGAAGCGCCTCCCATTCCGGGACTTCATTGGCGGCGCGATCGCGCTTCTCGCGAGCAAACCAGATTGCCGCGTCGTGCCAGTCCACACGCGTTTCATTCTCGAGGAACGTTGCCGCCGCACCAGCATGGTCGACAGGTGTGCTGTCGATTACCGGAAGCGAGCGCGTGGGGTGTGCGCTCATGACGCAGCGCCGGCGAGAATTTCGGCCACGTGCATCATTGGCAAAGTGAGGCCGTCGCGGCGCGCGAGCCCGTCGAGATGCATGAGACACGAAACATCCGTCGAGACAACCGCCTCGGCGTCTCCGCTCCCGTAGTCGCGCAGGCGATCGCGTCCCATGCGTGCGGACACCGCCGGCTCACCCACCGCGAACGACCCACCAAATCCGCAACACTCGTCGCGGCGCGCGAGCGGCGCGAACGACAGGCCGTTTACGGTACCGAGCAGCGCGCGCACCTTGTCGAAGGGACTGATTCGGAGTTCGGTTGGTGAGGCGAGCCCCAGCCCGCGCAGTCCGTGGCAGCCGATGTGAACGGCAACGCGTCGCGGGTACGTTGCGCCAAGTGAAGCGATGCGTTCAAGGCCGATGGTGTCGTGAAGAAAAGAGCAGAACTCGACGGTATTCGTCGCGACGCGATTGCCCGCCGCGCCCAAGTGCGACGCATGTGATCGCACGTGCATCGCGCAGCTACCCGAGAGCACGATCGTTTGCTCGTAGTCGCTGAATGTGCGAACGAAGGATTTGAGCGCAGGTTCTCCGAGTCGCTCGAAGCCCGCGTTCGACGGCGGCTGGCCACAACAGGGCGCACCCATCGGTACGTCGACATTCACGCCGAGCCGCTCGAGTACGTGGAGTGCCGCGATCGCGACGTGCGGATAGAGTTGATCGATGTAGCAGGGCGCGAAGAGAGCGACGGACAACGCGGCAGTGGGCGGGGACGAGTGGATTCTCGCCAGGCGAAATTACGCATTCTCATCCCGTGTCGCGATGGCTCGCGCGGAAAATCTACGAATCCCGAACGTCGTCGCTGCCGCGCTCGTCGGGAGCGCGAAAAGAAAGAAGTCCCGCGCGCATCTGTCGCAACCGCACGCGCCAGCTTGGCAGCAAGCCGGGGCGCCCTTGCGACGATGGCGCGATCAGGCGGATGGCGCGATTGAGGAACGCAGCGGGCCCGCGCATCCACATGATCTGTCGCAGCAAGCCGAGTTCCTCGATCGAACCGCCCGCGGGAGTGAGACGCGCTACCGTATGGCGAGCCGCCCACGTCGATTCACGCGCGCCGAGTTCCAGTACACGCGCATCGACTGAACCGGGTGCGAGATGCTCGACAAGTGTGAGCGCGGGAAACGCGAAGCGCGCCGCTCCTGTGCGCTCGAGCATCCCGAGAACGTCGTCCCAGTTTAGCCGGCCTGACGCGCGCTCCGCACGGATGACGCGCACGATTTCGAGGAGTCGAAGCAGTCTGCTGGACCCGAGCTCCTGCGAGCAATGGCAAGCGAGCTCCAGTAGGAGAACGTTCGGCTCCACTATGAGCACGCGACGGCCGCAGACGTCGAATGGGAGGAGGCGTTCGCGCTCGCGGTCGATCCGTGCAACGGCGCCCGGATGAAAGGTGCGATCGAGCGATGCGTGAAGCTCGATCACCCATTTCGTGCGCTCATCCGAGCACTCGACCGAATACATACGCTCGTCTACGCCGGGACCGATGAAATCCTGCTTGTAGGGCGTTAACTGGGGGCCGAGCGCGCGAAAGCCCACTGACCGCAGCGCGGACTCCGCGAGCGGTACCTGATCGTGCGAGACGAGTACGTCGACGTCGGACATGCGCCGTACCCCTGGCTCCTCGAAGTACTCGCGCGAGGTGCGGAAGCCCTTGAGCACCACGGGCACCACGCCGCTCGCGATCATGGCATCGAACGCGGGCAATGACTCGCGCTCCATTCGAGCGGCTCGGCGTCTGGCGTGGTGCAATTGCCAGGCAAGGCGCTCACGCAGCTCGGGCGTTGCGATGATGCGTTTGTCCTCGAGCCAGCGGCCGAGGAGTGGTCCCATGCCGGTGGTGTGCGCGGCGACGGAGAGGGCGTAGGTGTGATGTACGTCACCCGAGCCGATCGAGATGTCGTTCTGGTTCTGGAGCACCTTCCGCGTAAGACGCTCGATCTCGCCCGCTGCCGCGACGCGCGCGAGCTCTGTAAGGCCTGGCCAGAGCGCCGACGGGTCCTGCGTCCGAGCGAAGCGATCGAGGCGTCTCGAGAGCTCGGCCTGTGCGTCCGGCGACACGGCAATCCTATCGTCGTTGGCCCTATCGTTGCTGGGGTGCGGCGACCCGGAGCCACTAGTCATCTCCGGAAGTTGCATAGGGTATGCGCCAGATGGAATGTCCGTATTTCATGTACTTGATACGTGACGTGATTGTGTACAAGCGGGTCAGTGGAGTCGAACCATGACCGAGGGGCAACCGTGGTAGAATTCAATATTGCCGACGGCGGCACCCGGGACATTTGGAGCAGCGAGTATGATACTCGCGTCGCGTACGTTGTCCCTGCAGAAGATCGACCGTTACCCTTCAAGCGGACCTTCGACATCATGGGCGCTCTGATCGGTGTCGTTTTGCTCGCACCAGTCGTCGCCGTGTTAGCGGTGTTGGTGAAGCTCGATTCGCCGGGCCCGGTGTTTTTCTCGCAGGCTCGACTGGGCATCGGGGTCAAGACCTTTCGCATGTACAAGCTTCGCACGATGCGGAATGGCGCCGATGCGGAGAAGGCGTCGGTCGCGCACCTGAACGAGAGCGACGATACGCGGCTGTTCAAGATTCGATCTGATCCTCGCGTCACGCGGATTGGACGCACGATCCGGCGTTGGAGCCTCGACGAAATTCCGCAGCTGTACAATGTGCTCATTGGCGACATGTCACTCGTGGGGCCACGGCCGTTCTTCGAGGAAGACTTGTCGAACTATGAAGCGCATCACTTCAGTCGTCTCGCGGTGCGGCCTGGTCTTACAGGACTGTGGCAGGTGAGCGGGCGCAGCGACATCATGGATTTTGAAGAAGTCGTGCGCCTCGATCGCGAGTACATCGACCGCTGGTCGTTTTCGCTCGACTTGCGGATACTCGGCCGCACCATTCCAGCAGTCGTCAACAGGCACGGCGCTTATTAAGTCGCCTGTCCGGATTGGGATGTTCGGCCTGCGTGGTCTGCATCCCGATCTCGAGATTTCCGGATTCGAGACCGCATTCGCCGAGATTGCGCCGCGACTCGCGGCGCGCGGCCACCACGTTACGATATTTTGCCGAGCGTCAGCGCATTCGCCCGCGAGGCGAGTGACGTTGGAGGATGGCGTGACGCTGGTATTCCTGCCTTCGCCGGGCGGTAAGAATTTTTCGGCCGTGGTGTCCACGCTACTGGCGGTCGTGCACGCGTTGATGTTCCGGCGGTTCGACGTGTGGTTCTTCGTCAACGTCGGTTTAGGACATCACACCGCGCTTGCTCGATTGTCTGGACGGCCGGTCGTGATGAACGTGGATGGTCTCGATTGGACGCGAGACAAGTGGGGGCCTGTTGCGCGCGCGTACTTTCGCTCGGCGGCGCAATCCGCCGTTCGCTTTTGCACTCGCCTGGTCACCGATGCTGAAGCGATGCGCACGTACTATCGCGAGCACTTCGGCGTTGATTCGGAGATGATCGCCTATGGCGCCGACGTCGAGCGCTCGACGAATCCGGAGCGCATCGCGTCGTTTGGTGTCGAGCGGGATGGATACTATTTGATTGTCAGCCGATTGATTCCGGAGAATTCGCTCGTCACGATGCTCGAAGGCTTTCGCACGTCACGCACGACGCGAACGCTGATTGTCGTAGGCAGCGCCAATTACGCGGACGCCTTTCACGCGAAACTTCGCGACATCGCGCAGAGCGACCCGCGCATTGTCATGGTCGGCCATGTGCACGATCAAGCGGCGCTCAAGGAGCTCTGGTGCAATTGCCATGCATACCTGCATGGGCATTCGGTTGGTGGGACGAATCCTGCGTTGCTGCGCGCGATGGGATATGGATGCTGCGTCCTTGCGCTCGACACCGTGTTCAATCGCGAAGCACTTGGTGACACAGGGCTGTTCTTCTCGAACGCCGCGGGTGTTGGCGCGCTCGTCGACGAGGTGGATACGCCGTCAGACGAGATCGCGGTGCGTGGCGAACGTGCCAGCGCGCGCATTCTCGAGCGCTATACGTGGGAGAAGATCACGGATCAGTATGAGCGGCTATTCGTTTCTGTGTCGTCTTGATAGCGAAGGATATGTCATCCCGCATGAGCGGAGCGAGTGTCGGGATCAACTCTTCGTCCAACCTCGGCCTCCTTCGCAGATCGTACGGTAGA
>JBDTXZ010000233.1:0-6144 GCA_040005935.1 bacterium
AACGCGTTCCTCGCTGCGAACCCGCTGCTTTCCGCAAGTCCTCAACCGCCATCAAAACCAAGTAGCGTGTTCGCTCACTCTGACGAAAGCGGCGACGTCTACTGCGAGCGGATTCGCAATTCGGGAGCAAGTGTCCGCCACCCTTCTCGGATGCTCGGGAAACATGGCTCCCACGCACTCGCCGCCCGAAACTTGGCGTTGGAAATACGCAGTGAGCGGCTGAGTAGTTCTGTCAGGGAGCCGCCCAAACGTACCAACCACGGAGGAAGCGGCTTTGGCCGCGCCACGGCGAGCGCGTTGGCGAGGGAATCGAGCCACTCGCCGCGCGTCACGGGCTCGTCGTCGGTCACATTATAGGTGCCGGCAGAGACGTTGAGCGCGGCAACAACGGCGGCCGCCGCGTCGTCATGCGAGATCGATGAGATGTACGCGCTTCGGGCGCCCGGCAGCGGTGCCCAGCCTTTGCGAACCACGTCGACCATCTCATGCAGTACGCGCGAATCGCCGCCGTAGAAAGCGGCAAAGCGCAGAACAACGCCAGCTCCCCCGAACGAGCTGAATCGCGCCGCTGAGCGCTCGGCGTCGAGGACCGTGCGGTTGTACGCCACAGGTCGGAGCGGCCACTGTTCGTCGATCCAGCGATCGCCTCCATCCTCGTATACTGGCGCGAATGATTCCTGGATGAAGCGAGCGACGCCCGTCGAAAGCGCCGCGTCGACCAGTGCCGATGAGCCGTCGCGACGCAGTCGATCGTTCTCGCGCCACGACCACCTCAGCAGCATGCGCGTCGAGGACGACGGCATGTGCGTCGCGAGGTTGATGATCGCATCATTGCCGTCGAGCGCGCGACGCAGCGAGTCACGATCGAACAGATCGGCATCGAGCGCCGTGGCGCCGGAACGCTCGATCGCGGCACGTTTCGCGTTAGAGCGTCCGATTGCGGTCACCGTATTTCCGGACCGAACAAGAAGCGGAATGACACGCCGGCCGATCACTCCGGTCGCTCCGGACACAAAGACACGCATACAAACCTCGAGTGGCGGTGATGCCAGCGAAGACGGACGAGTGTTTGCGTTGTGACACGGGTGTCACAAGCGCCTCCCAGGCACGTCTATCGCTCCATGGACATGAACTCACCCACTGATGATGCCACCCTGACCGAGCAGCTTCGCGCGCGCTTGTTTGGGATCGCCTACCGAATGCTCGGCCACGCGCACGATGCGGAAGACGTCGTGCAGGAGGCGCTGCTGCGATGGCACGGCGCCGACCGTGTCGCTGTGAATTCCGCGGACGCATGGCTTGTTGCAGTGACAAGCCGTCTTGCCATCGACCGCCTTCGTCGTGTGACGACGGAGCGCGCGCTGTACGAAGGCCCGTGGCTTCCCGAGCCAATTGCCACCTTCGATCAGCGACCCACGGACCGCGACGCCGAGCTGGCCTCCGACCTCTCGATGGCGTTTCTCGTACTGCTCGAGCGACTCGCGCCGGAAGAACGCGCTGCGTTTCTCCTCCGCGATGTCTTCGACACGGAGTACGGCGAGATTGCGCGCATCCTCAGCAAGGAGGCGGGTGCAGTGCGCCAGATGGTGCATCGGGCGCGCGAGCGCGTTCGAAAAGGGCGAACACGATTCGAGGCATCTGCCGACGCGTCTGCTGGCCTGCTCCGCCGCTTTCTTGCTGCGCTGGAAGCGGATGATGCCGACGAGTTGCTCGCCGTATTCGATGCGAACGCGACATTCACGAGCGACGGCGGCGGGAAAGTCTCCGCGATGCGCAACGTCGTCAGTGGCGCCGAAGCAGTGACAACGGCGTTACTCGGCTACGAGCGGAAAGGGCGCGGACTCACGACGCATCGCATCGCATCGGTAAACGGAGACAGTGCGATCCTCACTTTTGTAGGGGAGAGACTGGCCTTCGCGACATTCGTGGACGGCGACGGCGCGCGGCTCACCGCGGTCTATCGCCTACTCAATCCCGACAAGCTCGGCCGCCTGGGCGAGGCGCTTTTTGAGTGGCCATGACTAGAATCGGCGGGTTTTTGCATCGCCATGGTCTACCACGAGGTCGATGAGTAGCAGTAGAAGCTCCAATGACGGGACATTCACATGCTCTCGACTGAATTTGCTCCGGGAACCACGCTCCTCTCTACGGTACTCCTCCAAACGATCTCCCGCGCCTGCGCGTCAGTCATTTTGGCTTGAACCTCTGCCCGCTGCGGGGTATACTTCTCTGCAGGAGTGGAAGGACCGCGCAGCTTTCTCCGTCTGCGTCACACCAAGGAGGACCAGTGAGCACCACCAGCCAGCCCGATGTCCTGATGACCGTGACGCCCGTTGCGGGTGAAGAGGTCAAGAAGTTTATGTCGCAGGAAGGAGTCGACCCCGCCGTTGGCGGATTGCGCGTAAGCGTGCAGCCGGGCGGATGCAGCGGTTTCAAATACGGCCTTCTGATCGAAGATGCATCCGCTGAAGACGACCTCGTTGTCGATCAGGGCGAGTATCGCGTGTTCGTCGATCCGTTCTCCGCGCAGTACATCAGTGGCGTGATCATCGATTACACATCGTCGATGCAGGGATCCGGCTTCACCTTCAAGAATCCGAACGCGACCGGCGGTTGCGGTTGCGGCAGCTCCTTCTCGGCATAATCCCGAAATACACATGAACCAGCCGGTCTCTGGCGCCCTTGGGGACGTCGGTACCGGACACGCGGCCCGCGATCGCACAGCGACTCGCGGGCCTTTGCGTGTCCCTCCGCATGCCGCCGAGCTCGAACGCATTCACACAGTCGTGGTCGACGAACACGACGACATCGCACGCCTCGTCGCCGCACGGATCGCTGCGCTGATCCTCGAGAAGCAGGCGAGCGGCGACATGGCAGTGCTTGGCCTGGCCACGGGATCAACGCCAATTGGTGTCTATCGCGAGTTGATCCGCATGCACCGCGAGGAAGGACTGAGCTTCGCCAACGTCGTGACGTTCAATCTCGACGAATACTATCCGATGGCGCCCGGCAACATCCACTCGTATCACCGCTTCATGTGGGAGAATCTGTTCTCGCACGTGGACATCGCGCGCGAGAATGTCCACATCCCGCGCGGCGATGTGTCTCGCGACGAGGTCGAGGCCGAATGCCAGCGATATGAGATGGCGATCGAGCGTGCGGGGGGCATCGACTTCCAGATTCTCGGTATTGGCAAGACCGGTCACATCGGGTTCAATGAGCCGGGATCGGGCGCTGCGAGTCGCACGCGGCTCGTGCATCTCGATGCGGTGACGCGCCGAGACGCGGCCGCCGATTTCTTCGGCGAAGAATTCGTGCCGAAAGAAGCGGTGACGATGGGCGTCGCGACGATTCTCGATGCGCGCGAGATCGCGCTCCTCGCCACGGGCGAACACAAGTCGCGCATCATCAAGCGCTCCGTCGAAGGCGACATCAATCTCGAAATCGCCGCCACGTTTCTTCAACGCCATCCTAAGACGACGTTCTACGTCGACGGCGCGGCAGGAGCAGACCTCACGCGCGTTGCCACGCCGTGGTTGTTGGACGAAGTGCAGTGGACGGAAGAACTGAAGATTCGCGCGGTCGTATGGCTTTCCCAACAGACCGCGCATGCCATCCTCAAGCTCACGCAACGTGACTACGCCGAGCACGGCATGTCGTCACTCGTCGCGCGCGCGGGATCGCCGGGTGCCGTCAACGGCGAAGTGTTCAACGCACTGGGTGCAAAGATCCGCGGCAAGAGCAAGCTGCCCAAGGGCAAGCGCACCATCTGCTTCTCGCCACATCCGGACGACGACGTCATCTCGATGGGGGGCATTCTCCGCAAGTTCGTCGAGAACGAAAACGGGATGCTCGTCGCGTACATGACGAGCGGCAACATCGCGGTGTTCGATCATGATGTGCGCCGCTATATCGATTTTCTGCGCCGCCTCGAGCAGGATCGCGGGCTTGGCCGCCGACAGATCGATACACTCGCTGACCAAGTCCTCAATTTCCTCGACCACAAGCAACCCGGCGACGTGGACATCCTCGAGGTGCAGGACATCAAGCGCATCATTCGCGAGAGCGAAGCGGTGGCTGGCATCGAGGTCATGGGGCTGACGCGCAAGAACGCGCGCTTCCTCAACCTGCCGTTTTACCAGACAGGTCACGTGCGCAAGGATCCGATCGGACCGGCCGACGTCGCGAAGGTCAAGGAACTTCTCAACGAAGTCCGTCCGGAAATCATCTTTGTCGCCGGCGATCTCTCGGATCCGCACGGAACGCATCGGATGTGCAAGGAAGCCATCGACGGCGCACTCGCGGAGATTGATTTCCCTCGCCCTGAAGTCTGGTTGTATCGCGGGGCGTGGCAGGAGTGGAGCGTGACGGAGGCGACGTGGCTCGTTCCCATGTCGCAGGAAGAACTCCGACTCAAGATTCAGGCGATCTTCAAGCACCAGTCGCAAAAGGACTCGGCACCGTTTCCCGGTCAGGATGATCGTGAGTTCTGGCAGCGCGTCGACACGCGAAACAAGGACACGGCCAATCTGCTCGACACGCTGGGCTTAGCCGAGTATTTCGCGATGGAAGCCTACGTCGTCGAATAGGAGCTGGCCGTGACGCGCTTCACTACGCTCGACGCCATCGTCCTCGTCGCGTATCTCGCAGGGACGACGGGACTAGGACTTTACGTCGGGCGTAAGCAGCGTGATGCCAAGGATTACTTCGTCGCCGACGGAGCGATTCCGTGGTGGGCGGTGATGTTCTCGATCGTGGCCAGTGAAACGAGCGCGCTGACCTTCATCAGCATCCCCGGCCTCGCATACGGCGCAACGGCGGGAGCTGGCAACCTCGGTTTTCTCGAAGTCGTGGCTGGATACATCATCGGACGATTCGTCGTTGCGGGGGTATTGCTGCCGAGATATTTCGCGGGCAATCTCGTCACCGCGTATGCGCTGCTCGAAACGCGTTTTGGTCTTACCACGCGGCGATTCACGTCAATCGTGTTCATGGTCACGCGCGCGCTCGCTGATTCCGTGCGCGTGTTCGCGACGGCGATTCCCGTTGCGTTAATCATCGGTCCCTCGATGACGAATCAGGCGTACGTGATGCCCACAGCGGTCCTGATTCTCGGGCTGCTGACGGTGCTCTACACGTACAAGGGCGGGATGAAAGCCGTCGTGTGGACTGAGCTCGTGCAGGCCGGTATTTACATCAGTGGCGCGATCGCTGCCATTCTCATTCTCGGACATCTCGTGCCGGGCGGCTGGTCGTCGATCTGGAGCACCGCGGGCGCGGCAGGCAAGACGAAGGCGCTCGACTTCACATTCACGCTGACGAGGCCACACACAGTGTGGGCCGGCCTGATAGGCGGCGCGTTCCTCGCGATGGCCTCGCATGGCACGGATCAGCTCATCGTGCAGCGGCTGATGTCGTCGCGCTCGCTCAGGGATGCACAGAAGGCAATCATCGGATCGGGCTTCGTCGTGTTCTGCCAGTTCTTTCTTTTCCTCACGATCGGTCTGGGGCTGTGGGTGTTCTATCAGGCTCGCGCCTTCCCCACCACGGATCTCATTTTCCCGACGTTCATTCTCGAGCAGATGCCGCCGGGGCTCGTGGGGCTGATTGTCGCGGCAATCGTCGCTGCCACGATGAGCACGCACTCGGGCGCGATCAATTCGCTTGCCGGAGCGACGACACACGACATTTACCTGCCGCTGACCAAGCGCTCGGTGAGCGATCCGCAAACGCTGAAGATGGGTCGCCTCTTCGCGCTCGGTTGGGGCTTGGCGCTTACCCTCGGTGCCCTGCTCTTTCCACGGGACACGAAGACACCAGTCGTCGTCGTTGCCCTCGGCATCGCGAGCTTCACGTCCGGCGGACTCCTCGGCGGATTTTTCCTCGGCATCTATTGGCGGCGCGCCATCCAGCGCGACGCAATTCTCGGAATGTCGATCGCGATCTTGACGATGGCATTCATCGTCTTTGCGAAGCCGATCTCTGCTGCCTATCCTTCGCTCTCGTCGACACTGGCGCCGTTCGGTAGCATCGCGTGGCCTTGGTATGTCCTCATCGGAACCACCATCACACTGCTCGTGGGCATCATATCTTCCTTCACGCATCCCATGCCGGCCACGTTGCCGGCGTCGACATGACCTTCAT
>JBDTXZ010000234.1:0-6136 GCA_040005935.1 bacterium
TACCCGCGGTCGTTCCGTCGATGGAATGACAGCCCACACACGCCTTCTGCTGGTAAAGCGTCGCGCCCATCGTCGCCGACGGCGCCGCCTTCGACGCTGCGACATTCGGCTTTGCGGCCGCCGTGCTCTTCTTACTCGCACGCCAATCGAGTGATCCAAAGCCCGCACGCGCAAGATCCATTGGGTCGATCGCATTCGCCGTCAGATACAGCGTATCGCGCAACGCCTTCCCCACTCGGCTCTTTATGTCGTAGGCAAGTTGCATCTGCATGACTGGTTTCATATCCGGCACGACGAGAAGCACCGTGCGTCCGTCGGGCGAGAGGTGCGCACGCAGTGGAAGCACCTCCTGACCGGGCGTCCCGTCCATCTTGAAATGACCCGAGCCGTATGCGGAGCTGCGCACGTAGTTCCAGCGCTGGAGTTGATAGCGCGTGGCATTTGTGGCGGCGGCTGCGTCGAGCGGCGTCGCGAATCGGACAAGGATTCCTTGCTGGCCACTGTGGACAGCAACAGGCAGTGTGCTCGGACGCCCCGTATAGCGCAGCCGGATCAGGCTCGACACCTCGGTCGCCTTGGAGCCCCACACACTGAAGCCCGCGAGGTAAATCTGGCCATCGTTAGGGCCTTCGCGCCCCTTCAGTGTCGGCGCGCGATATTCACCAGGCAGCGCGATGAGCGAGCCTTGCACGCCGTTGCGCGTACTGTCGACGTACACCCGGAACGGGCCGGGCCGGCCGTACGAGAGATGGACAAGCGCATCGCCGCCGAATCCCATCTTGTCGCCTGACGACCACACTTCGCCAGCGCCGGATTGATCGACTTCATGCGGAATCCAGAGCAGTGGCAGGTCTGGAGTTGGCGGGGTTCCCTCTCGATGCGCGGATGCAGGCACTCCGTAATAACCGCCCGCGCGGAGGAAAAAAATTGGCGTTGACGGAACGAAGTTGCCCTGCTGATCCGAGGCAGCCAGTGCGCCAGTCCGCGGATTGATGCCGAGTATCGGTTCGCGTAAACCGGTGGCGTACGTGCGAATCGACCGGCCGTCTGCCGAAACTTCCTGGATTGTGCCCGACTGATTCGAGCCCGCACGAAAGCCCGTCATGATGGCTGGCGACGTCTTGGGCCCAAGATCGAGCGCGCTACCAATTGCGAGATAGAAACCGCCACCAGGTTTGGCAGCCATCCCTAACGGAAATTCGCGCGACTCACCCGACTGGTGGCTCAAGTTGCTGAAGTTTTCGTAGCGGTCGGCTTCGCCGTCGCCGTCGAGGTCGAGCAGCCGCACGATTCCCTGCCGATCATGCACATAGATGGTGTCGTGCACGATGTTGATGTTCAGCGGCTCGTACAGGCCGGACGCGTAGCGCTTCCACTCGAGCTTCTCGAGTCCGCGATCGATTCCGGATACAAGCCATACATCACCTTCGAACGTCACGACGGCGGCGCGTCCATCGCGAAAGAAATCGATGTCCGCAACACGCACGTTACGGCGCCACGGGTTAGCCAGCGGCAGCGTTAGACGGTCGACGACGTAATCCGCCGTGTCCGGCGACGGCGCTCCGTGCGTCGCAACCGTCGCTGCCCAATGCGGCGCGCCTCCCTTCTCGTACTCGGCCATTCGAACCGGCGCCGCGAGCATTGCGGTCAGCACGCGCCGATCAGTTTCAAGCCCGCGCCACACGACGACCCGAAAGCGCGACGCCGGCGTCCCTGCCGGAATGCGAAGCGTGATATAGCGGCTGGAGTCCACCTGAAGCCGTGCGCCGGCAGGCGCGCCCACGAGGGCCACCGCGGTTACCGTGTCGCGCATATGAAGGAGTGCCACGTTTTCGATGATGTCTGCGGCGCCACCCGCCACTTCAGCGACGACGAGCGCGAGTGGCGTGCCCACCGCACCCGTCTGGAACGTCCGCGTTATCCCGACTTGTCCGGCAGACGCAACGCTCCCCACCTGCTCGTGGATATCGATGCCCGCGACAGTATACGAGAGCACGGCTTCGTTTCCGGAGACGTTCAGTCCATTCCAACGTCCCTGCTCCGCTGCAATCGGACCGCGACCCATCGCGGTCGGATTCGGGCCCGGCGCGCGCGGATCGCGAAAGTCAGGTTCCGCACTCGTCCACCCCGGATAAATGCCGGTCGCGATCATTGGCTTCCCGAGCACGCGCGGGATTGCGTTGTTCTTGTTTCCCGCCTGTTGATACGAGATCTGCGCCATCGTCGTGAGCGACACGAACTCGCCGCGCCAGACCGCCGCTATTCGCAACAGGTCCGTGTCAAAGCACGCGTAGGTCTCGTTGCCCAGCATGAGGATCACGCACCGGACAGCAAGATTCCGTTCAGGGAATGCGGCGCCGAGTTTCCCGGCGTCGACGGTTGAGACAATGAACGGAAAACCCGGCTCGACGTAATCGGCGTACGGGTTCTGGCCACTTTGCGCGCCAAGTCGCGTCGTTGCGACCAAGGCGGCGGCACATACGTACAGGGCAAGTCGATTTTTCACGAGGCTGCGCAGGTGCGGATGAAATCGCTGTCGTCATGAGGCGTTGCGAAGGACGACAAATTATCCACTAGCATACGCGCTCGCTGTCCTGCCGCAAGAAACTTTGTCGTCCTGGGCGCCGCGAACGACCTGCACTCCGTTGTCATCCCGCACGAGTGAGCGCAGTGAGCGAGTGTCGGGATCTACCGTACTCGCCTCCACTACTTCAGACGGAAGACACCACTCCGCTCCGGTGAAGCGACTCGCCCACCACCACCGCCTGCTCGACCAGGGTGTCGATATCAACCGCCTCGGTGCGGAAATTCACCACGCACGCACGAACCGCAAACGTTCCATCGATGACCGCATTGGAGGGAAACACGCGCCCTCCCATCTGGAGCTCCGCCATCAAGCGCTCATTCAGCCGGTTCAGGTACGGCTCCGCCGAAGCATCACCGCGCAGTTCACGCGGCACATACCGGAAGCATCCAATCGAAAGCTCAGGCTCCGGTCCCACCACTTCGAGATCGGTGCTCGCCGCCACGCAGTCGTACAGATACCGCACCAACGCAACGTCATGTGCGATGCGCCGCTCGTACGCACTCCACCCATGCGCGAGCAGCGACACCCAGATCTTCAACGCATGAAAGCCGCGCGAGAACTGCGGGCCGAGTGTGTACAGGTCCACACCGCGGCCAGTGAGCTCTTTGTCGTCGCGCACGTAACTCGGTTCAATCGCGAACGCATCTGCCAGGGACTGCATGTCCCGCACAACGATCACGCCTCCCGAATGCGGCGTGTACAACCACTTGTGTGGATCGAGCGCAACCGAGTCGGCACGCTCGATTCCTCGAAACCGCGGATGCAGGGCATCCGTGAGCGCCGCAACGCCCCCGTACGCACCGTCCACATGCATCCACACTCCAAACTCGGCGCACACATCCGCAATGTCATCGAGCGGATCGATGGCCCCAGTCGACACTGTTCCCGCGGTGGCGACGACAGCAATCGGTCTATGACCGGTGCCAATATCGCTCGTAATTGCACTGCGGAGCGCGTCCACACGCATGCGAAGTCGCTCGTCGCACGGCACAATGCGGACTGCGTCGCGCCCAAGGCCGAGCATGTCGGCGGCGCGCGTGTTGACGTCATGCACCTGTGCTGACGCATAGATGGTGAGCGGCGGGCCGGCACGCGTACCGAGATCGCGGATCGACCAGCCGGCTCGTGCGTCGCGCGCGGCCTTGAGTGCAACAAACGCGGCCATTGCACCGCCCGACGTCACGTATCCGCCAGCACCCACGGGCATGCGCAGTCGACTCGCGAACCAACGACCGAGATGCAGTTCAATCTCGGTGGCTCCGGGCGACAGACGCCAACCGCCCACATTCTGGTTCAGCGCCGCTGCCAGGAGATCCGCCGCCGCACCCGGCACGGTGCCCGCGCCCGTGATGTACGCCATGAACGCGGGGTGACCAGTGTACGTCGTGTGTTCGAACGCCAGCGTACGCAGCGACGCCATGAGCTCGTCGACCGACAGCGGCTCATCGGGCACATCGCGAGTCACCCTCGCGCGAACTTCATCCGCCGTGGCGCCCGTTCCAACTGGCATCGAACGAAGCTGTTCCAGCAGCTCACCCCAGAGGTCTACTACCTGTCCGCCAAACGCACGCGCGCGACCCGCGTCCCAGGCGAGGTCCGTAACAGGCGCCGGGGACGCGGGTCGTGTGGTCACTTCGCTGCCTTGGGCGTGTCAGCCGGATTGACGTACGTCATCGCGAATGGACCCATGGCGTGTACCTGAACCACAGTCGCTCCCTGCGCGAGCGCAAAGTGCGGCTCCTTGGCCGGAGCTGTAACGAATCCGCCGGCGGGTAGCGTCAGCATTCCGTCTTTCGAAAATGTCTTTCCCATGCCGACGCGGAAGCTGCCGCTGATCACGGTCACGTTCTCATCCGTGGGATGCGTGTGCGGTGGGATTTTGTAACCGGCCGGCATACGAAGCCGCACGGTAAACATGTTTGATGAGCTCGGATCGCCCTGCATTACCGCCATCTGCGCGCCCGGTGGGAAAATGGCGGGCGCGGGCCCCCACTTGATCTCGGGCGCGGCGTGAGACTTGGATGCACCCTGCCCGAACGCTGTCGTCGTCGCGACCGTGAGCAGCAACGCTGCCGTTGAAATTCCGAAACGCATTTCTGATAACCTCCAATGTGTGTCGTCCTCGGCTCAGCGAAAGCGCTGCGCCTGCCGTTTAGACGGCATTGGCGCCCTCATCAGGACATTCGTTCATCTGAGGCTTTTACGGTCCGCTCCAGCAAAGCGAGCGCCTCGTCCGGCGTGAGCGTCGGCGTCGCGAGCGCCTTATCCGCACTGCCTGGATCCTTGAGCAGGTGCCCCGTCAGCACGGCAATTACGCGTTCGTCGCGACGAATGATCCCCCGCAACGCGAGCGCGCGAACCCCCGCAACACTCGCGGCGCTCGCGGGCTCGCAACCCACGCCGCACTGGTCAATCACCGCCTTCGCCGCGAAGATCTCATCATCCGTCACCGACTCCACCACACCGTCTGTTCCCGCAATCGCGCGAACCGCACGATCCCACGACGCCGGATCACCAATGCGAATTGCTGTCGCGCGCGTTTCGGCGCGAACACTGATGCGCGTCGCGAAATGATCGGCATACGCCTGCGCGAACGGCGCCGCGCCCGCTGCCTGTACTGCCAAGAGCCGCGGAATCCGATCGATCAACCCCCAGCGGTGCGCCTCGACAAGCGCTTTGCCGAATGCGGACGTGTTCCCGAGATTGCCCGCCGGAAGTGCGATCCAATCGGGCGCATTCCATTCGAGTTGCTGCAGCATTTCAAGCACAATCGTTTTCTGGCCCTCGATGCGGAACGGATTCACCGAGTTCACGAGGTAGACACCGAGCTTGTCGCTCGCATCGCGCGCCAACCGCAGACAGTCGTCGAAGTCGCCGCGGATCTGCAACGTGCGCGCGCCATACGCCACCGTCTGCGCCAACTTGCCCGTCGACACATTTCCCTCGGGCACGAAGACGAATGACGGAATGCCCGCCTGCGACGCATACGCACTGAGCGACGCGGACGTATTGCCCGTGGACGCACAGGCCACCGCGCGCGCGCCGATGCGCCGCGCCTGCGTGACCGCGACCGTCATTCCCCGATCCTTGAACGAGCCGGTCGGGTTGTGCCCTTCGTGCTTCAACAACAATCCGTCGACCCCGGCAAACGTCGCGACGGCAGTGCGCGAGAGAATCGGCGTATTGCCTTCCGGGTGACTGACGATTTCCTCATCGCTCGCGTCGAGCACGATTTCGCGGAAGCGCCATACGCCAGAACGTTCGAGCGCGTGTACGCATCGCGCCGCTGTCGCTGCGCGACCATCAAACAACGCGCGTAACGCGTCACCCGTCACAGCCGGTTCGTGCTCAACGGCAAGTAAACCACCACACACCTGGCATGTCGACTGCGTTGTTCGTGTATCGAGTACAGCACCGCAATCAGGACACCGGACGATCACATTTTCCATTTCTCATCCCGAGCGAGCGAGTGGTTGTCATCCTGAGCGAGCGTCAGCGAGTGGTTGTCATCCTGAGCGAGCGTCAGCGAGTGGTTGTCATCCTGAGCGA
>JBDTXZ010000235.1:0-6131 GCA_040005935.1 bacterium
GCGTTGCCATGCGCCATCGGGATGTCTCGCGCGGCATGTTCCCCGACTATCCCATTAACTCGATCACCAACGGCGTACATGCCACCACGTGGGCTGGCACCGCGTTCGCCGAGTTGTTCGACCGCCGTATTCCGGAGTGGCGTCGCGACAACCTGTACCTGCGCTATGCCGTCAGCATTCCCCTCCAGGAAATTCGCGATGCGCATGCCCTCAGCAAGGCCGCGCTGCTTGCTGAGGTGAAGAGTCGCACGGGAGTCGCGCTTGATCCGTCCGTGATGACCATTGGATTTGCGCGCCGTGCCACGCCGTACAAGCGCGCGGATCTCATTTTCACCGACGTGGAGCGTCTGGCGAGCATCGCGAGAAATGTCGGCAAAATCCAGATCATTTTCGGCGGCAAGGCCCACCCCCATGATGGCGGCGGCAAGGAGCTCATTCGTCGCATCTATGCCGCGGACGAACGACTGCACGGGCTCGTGGAAGTCGTGTATCTCGAGAACTACGAGATGGCGCTTGCGCATCAGATGGTGGCGGGCGTCGATCTCTGGCTCAACAACCCGTTGAAGCCGCTGGAAGCGTCTGGCACCAGCGGTATGAAGGCCGCCATGAATGGCGTCCCGTCATTCAGTGTGCTCGACGGCTGGTGGGTGGAGGGTCACGTCGAGGGAGTGACGGGGTGGTCGATCGGGACGCCGGACGCCGAGGGTGATCCGAGCCGAGATGCGCTGGATTTGTATATCAAGCTGGAGCGCGTGATTTTGCCGTTGTTTTACGGGCTGCCCTTTGCATACGCCGAGGTGATGCGGTCTGCGATTGCGCTGAATGGCAGTTTCTTCAACACGCAGCGGATGGTGCGCCAGTACGTCCACAATGCGTACTTCCCCGACTCGCTGCCGAAGGACGTACGGATAGAGGCAACGGCGCTCCTGTAATGTGATGGAGAGCCCGAAGCGCGATCCGTTCGACGCGCTGCAGGCGCGCGGGCTGCTGATGCAGATGGTCCTTGCGATCGTCGCCGTCTCGGTGCTGGTGAACTACGGATTCCCGTGGGTCCGGCAGCCGGGTCGCGGCCCGATCGCGATGATCGCGATCTATGCGGTGATTGCGATCCTCCTGGCTGTCCGCGGTCGCCATGCGGGGCTCGGCTGGCGCCGTCTCTTTGGGGCGCGTCCCACGCTCGACGCATTGCCGCTGCTCGCCGCCATCGTGCCACTGATCCTGATTGCGTTCGCGGCGGTGTGGTTGGTGTTCGTTCCGCTGTCGTATGTGGCGCCGACGCTCGTGGAGCAGACGATCCTCGCACCGCAGTCGTCGTACGAGGTGACGACGTATGGCCAGTTCGCGACGCTGGTGTTCGTGATGGTGGTCGCGGCGCCGCTCGTCGAGGAGACGTTGTTCCGCGGCATCCTGTTGCACCGGTGGGCCAAGCGGTGGGGCACGCCATCTGGTGTCGCGCTGAGCTCTGCGGCCTTCGCGATTGGCCACGCGGAGTGGGTGGGCCACTTCGTGATTGGTGTGGCGTTCGCGATGCTCTATCTCAGGACGCGGAGCCTGTGGGTGCCGATCCTGACGCATGCGATTTACAACGGCATCTTTGCGGTGCCGATAGGGATGTCGCTCTGGACGCACGACAAGGAGCCGGTGGAGAGTCTCGCGGAATTTCGCGATGGGCTCGGGCTTGGCATCCTTATTTTTGGCGCGGGACTCTTCCTACTCTGGTTTTACATGGATCTGTACTGGCCGAACGCGCGCGCGAGCGAGGTGTTGGTGGGGCCAGTGCCCTATGACGCTGCCGCGCCAGAAGCGGGCGTGGCGACCGAGTTATCGTCCTGAGCGAAGCGACGGACCGGTGGGTGCAACCGCTGGACGCAACACTATCGTGATATGTCATCCCGCATGAGCGGAGCGAATGTCGGGATCTGCTATTCGTCCAGGCTCGGGCCTGCTTCGCGGGAATCGTCCGGTAGATCCCGACACTCGCTCGCTACGCTCGCTCCAGCGGGATGACAGAGTGTTGCGTCGACCGGTTGAAACCGCCCTGTTGCACGTGCACTCTCACCACGATCAGGCGGCCTCGACTTCCGCCTCGTAATCCTCCGTCTTGCGAATGGCGCGCAACACAGTACCCCACGCCGCGATCGCACCCAACACGATGTAGATGTAAAACGTGTAGAAGCGCCACCAGATCAGCGACGCAGCGAACAGCGCGCCCGGTATCGTGTGTCCCAACGCTGCCCGAAACGCCATCTCCACCGCACCGCCCCCGCCCGGCGCCGGCACCACCGCTGCGCCAGACAAAAACCCGAGTGGCCACAGCGCGAGCGGCGCCACCGGCGCCGAGGCAACGCTCGTCAGCACAAGTGCCGGCAACACTGTTAGACGAATGGCCACGTGCACGAACGACGCGAGGAATGCCGCGACTGCCGCCTTGCGATGAATGCGCTCCACCGAATCCACAGTCGTACGCAGCTTGCGCAACGCACGCTGAATCGTGCGCCAGCGGCCAGCGTGCAACCGAAGCCGTTTCGCCCACTGCGGCGGCGGTCCATTGGCATTGCGGCGCGAAAGGAACAGAGCGAGTGCGCCAAGTCCGATGATCACCGACGCGTAGGCGCCAACCACGCTGACGAGCGTCACGAGCACCGCGCCCGCGTGCCGAAATACGAGCGCAACGCAGAACACAACCGCGGCCAGTGAAAACACTTCGAGAAAAAGCTCGGCGTAAAGAATTACGAGCACACTGGACGACGGCAGCCCCGCCTCGGCAAGGACGAAGAACCGCGCCGGTTCGGCGCCCGAACGCGCTGGCGTTATCGCGGCGGCAAAGTCTCCGCCCAGGCAGGTGCGTGCCGCGGTCGAAAGCTTGAGGTGGATCCCCGCGGCGCGCGCACTCCACCGAATCTTGAATGATCGCGCAAGGACTTCGACCACAACGGCGACGAGGGCAAAAAGGTGTGCGCTCAATGGCAGCGCGAGCGACGTCCCCTGTTGCGACCACCCCAGCACCATATAGATCGAGACTCCGATCATCGCGGCGAACGACAGAGCCGTGATCAGCCAGCGCGTCGGAGTCATTCAGTCATCGACAGGAACATTCGCGGAAACTACTCCGCGACATGTGCGGGGGCGAGCGAAACGTCGGCTTGAGCGCGGCGAGGAACCTGCACGAGAAAACGATGTGTGGGTAGCGTTCTTCGCGTGCAACGATCCTGTGCCTAGATTCAAGGCAACCAACCGGAAACCGCCAATGCCCGCCTCGAACAATCCGAGCTCTGATCGGCGCGAGTTTCTCGCGCACGTTGCCACCGCCGCCGCTGCGGTGGCCGCCACCGCGTGCGCGGCGCCACTCGTCGCTGCCGGCGTGCCAACGCACGCGAACGCACCGTTCGACGACAGCTGGACGAGGCGCGTCATCGGAGCCAAGCATCGTGCCGTCATGGATTCTCCGGGAATCGAGGACGGCCTGGCACTCCTGCACGCGACCTTCTTCATGCAGGGTTATCGCGAACAGCTCAACGTTGGCGCGAGTGATGTCGTGCCCGTCGTCGTCCTTCGGCACCAGGGCACCGCGATTGCGCTGAACGACGCGCTGTGGGCCAAGTACGGTATTGGCGAGCGATACAAGGTGAAGGATCCCGCGACCGGCATCGACGCGGTGCGCAATCCGTTCATCCGCGTGACGAAGGACGATAAGAGCCCACTCGTCCCGCCCGACGCGTGTCTCGAAGCCCTTCTCGCCAACGGTGTCATCCTGCTCGCGTGCAACAAGGCGGCAATGCGACTCGCCGGTCAGGTGGCGCAGAAGTTCAATCGGGACGCGGAGGAGGTCCGTGCCGAGTTCCGTGCCGGAATGGTGCCGGGTGTGTTGCTGCAGCCGTCGGGGATTTACGCCACTCTGCGTGCGCAGGACGTCGGCTGCTCGTTCATCAAGTCGACCTGAAATTTTGTCGTCCTGAGCGCAGTGAAGGCTGCGTTCAACCGGTGACCGCACCGCGACCATGTCATCCCGCACGAGCGTCCGCTCGTGTCGGGATATGGGATACGTCGCGCATGGCCGGCCACCCGCCGACAATGGTAGATCCCGACACTCGCTTCGCTCGCGCGGGATGACAGGACTGGGGTGTTCCGCCGCCGATTGGAAACCATCCTGCACCTGCAGGAGCACTGCATCAGTGCAGGTCCTTCGCTGCGCTCAGGACGACAGGGGCGGCTTGCGCGCGACAAGCTCCTGCGTAGGGGGGAAGATCCACGGCGTAAACCCGCGCCGCTCGATCGTCCACCCTGCGGATCGCAGTTCGCGCGCGTAGTCACCGACGTACGCGATATCGAGGATCGCGATGCGCCCACCGGGTCGCACGACGCGCGCAATCTCTTGTATCGCCTGGCCGCGCTCAGCCGCCGTGGGCACGTTGTGAATCGCGAGACTCGAGACAGCCACGTCGAAGCTTGCGTCGTCGAACGTCATCGTCCTCATGTCGCCATCCCGCACCACCACTCGGCCGCCAACCCCCTCTGCCTCCGCATTGCTGAGTGTGGCGACAGCGGTGTTCGCATACTGATCCGTCTGCGACCAGAGGTCGATTCCCGTTGCCTGGCCACGCGGCAGCCGTACCGCCGCTCCAATCAACATGAGTCCGCGCCCGCATCCCACGTCGAGGACGCTCTCATCCCCGCGTAGTGCGAGGCGGTCGAGCAGCCGGTCGCGTGCGCGAAGCTTCCCATACCGGCTGCTTGCCAGCATGAGGATCGCCGTCACGCCAAACGAGCCGCCTGGCCACAGCAGAATCCGTCCAAATCGCTGCGCCACCGGGCCGCCCACGGCCCCAAGGATCAGGCCCGCCCCAAGCAGGCCGAGTGCCAGCAATGCCATCGTGCGCACGACACCGGGCGCATCGAGTCCATACTCGGCGCGACTGTCCGGCCTGGCGAAGGTTGGTGCGGTCATCGCGATGGGGATGGATGGTGTTAACTCGCGGGTGGACACAACTTAGGGCATCGCCAGCGCCCACGCATCACTCCAGAGCCATGATTCGCCAGACCCACGAGAAGCTCCGCCCAATGCTAGAACGCCGAGACCACGGGTTTCGCTGGCGTGGACGAGACATCTCACGTATCGAAGGCCTGAGCGACGCGGTATTCGCGTTCGCCGTGACGCTCCTCGTCGTTTCGCTGGAAGCGCCGAAGCGATTCGAGGAGCTCCAGCGCCTGATGCACGGATTTCTGAGCTTTGGCGTTTGCTTTGTGCTGCTGCTGATGATCTGGCACGCGCAATACATCTATTTCCGCCGATACGCACTGGACGACAAGCCGTCGTTCATCCTCAATGCTGCCCTGCTGTTCGTCGTCGCGTTCTACGTCTATCCGCTCAAGTTCCTCTTTACCGTCTTCACCAACGCGCTTACCGGCTACCACGAGATTGACGCGGCTGGCAAGGCAATCGCCCCTCTGCAGGCGCAGGATTGGCGCCCGCTGATGGAGATCTACAGCGCTGGCTTCATCGCGCTCTATGTAATCTTCGCGCTGTTGTACAGCCACGCGTACCGACTACGCGTCGAGCTGGAGCTGAGCCCCATGGAAGTGTACGAGACGCGGGGCGTGGTTCAGGAAAATCTGCTGATGGTTGCGATCGGCGTACTGGCCTTTGCACTCGCGCTTCTAAACTCGCCGCAGCTTTCCGGCATGACCTACGTGCTCATCGGCCCGCTTCAGGCGTGGCTCGGTGCTGTCCATGGGAAGCGTCGTCGGCAGCTGAGCGAAGCTGAGGCGGGTGGTGTGTCATCAGAGTCGTTGTAAAGAACGTCGAAAGTTGAACGACCCGAACGTGGATTTACGCGGATTTGGCGGATGAACGCGGACCGCTCCATCCGCGGAAACGGCATGCGGTGCGCGCCTGAAAGGTGCTCATTTGACCCTGCGCGAACCAGCCGGACTGCGCGGTGCGCAATCCGCGCCCCATCCGCTAAATCCGCGTAAATCCGCGTTCCCCGTTGCCAACCCTCCGCAGGTTCGGCGTTCGTAGTGGTCACGCCTCAAAAGGCCACATGCTCACGGTGCCGCGCTGTCGTCGATCAGTGAGACCAGCAACGACTTGTATGTCGCGAGCTGCTGCGCATCGAGCCGGCCGAAGAATT
>JBDTXZ010000236.1:0-6111 GCA_040005935.1 bacterium
TCGTTATCTGGCTCCTGGAGGAAGAGCGGCAGGCGACGATGGACGCCGCCGCCCGCATCGAGCAGATCGCCTACCATGATTCGCTGACTGGGCTGCCCAATCGGGAGCTCTTTCTCAATCAGCTGGGGATGGCGCTGCACCATGCGCGTCGCAACGATACCATGTGTGCCGTGCTTTTCCTTGATCTCGATCGCTTCAAGATCGTGAACGACTCTCTCGGGCACGCCGCGGGTGACGTGGTTCTCCAAACCGTCGCTGAACGCATTCGCTCCACCATTCGCGGCGAGGACTCCGTGACACGCCTTGGCGGCGACGAATTCGCGGTCCTCGGCACCCAGATTTCCGGTCAGGACGACGCGCTGCTGCTCGCCGAGCGAATCATCACGGCCGTCAAGCAGCCAATCGTCGTCGATGGACAGGAATTGTTCGTCACCACAAGTCTGGGGGTCAGTCTCTATCCCTCGGACGCCACGAATCCTGAAAACCTGTTGAAGACGGCGGACGCGGCGATGTACCGCGCCAAGGCGCAAGGGCGCGATCTTGTCGAGCGCTATGTGCCGGAGGTTGGCATCGCGCCACTGGAACGACTGGGCCTCGAGAGCAATCTCCAGCGTGCGGTGGAGCTCGACCAGTTGGTGGTGCACTATCAGCCCATCGTGCAATCCCACACCGGCGTGGTCACGGGTGTGGAGGCGCTGCTGCGCTGGAACCACCCGACGCGCGGGCTGCTCGGACCAGCCGATTTCATCTCGCTCGCTGAGGCGACCGGAGCGATTGTGCCGATGGGTGAGTGGGTGCTGCGGACGGCGTGCGTACAGGTGCAACAGTGGCGAGAGCTGGGGCAGACGCAACTTCGCGCCGCCGTGAATCTCTCCGTGCGACAGTTGCAGCATCCCGATCTGGTCGCGCGCGTCGAGCAGATTCTCGAGGACACTGGCCTGCCACCCGATCGCCTCGAGCTCGAAATTACCGAGAGTATTGCCATGCGCTCGAGTGGCCGAGCCGTCGACAGCCTGCGCGCGCTCAAGGCGCGTGGCGTTCGTGTGTCCATCGACGATCTGGGCACGGGCTATTCGTCGTTGAGCGCGCTTCGGCTCTTTCCAATCGACTCGCTCAAGATCGACCGAAGTTTCGTGCAGGGCGTGCCGCACAACCAGGACGACAGTGCCATCGCGGCGGCCGTCATCACGCTTGGTTTGACGTTGGGGGTCAACGTCATTGCCGAGGGGATCGAGCGGGCGGATCAACTTGCGTTCTTCATCGAGCAGCAGTGCGCTGAATGGCAGGGCTATTACCTGGTGCGTCCAGTCACGGCCGAAGAGTGCGAGGAACTGCTATTTTCGCCAGCGCGAGTCGGTAGTCGCGAAACGCATTCCGGCGCCAGCGTAAGCATCGGCTAATCAACGCCCCGTCGTCCCGAATGCAGAGGTCGTATACGCTGCATTCGAGTGGAACCAGCGGGGTGGCACGGTTTATCATGATAGGGCGGGTGTCGACGCCTTCGTGTGTCTATTATTCGGGACGCGTGGATTAATCCTCGCGCCATTTCCTTTCAAACGCGGCCCGAACCCTGTCACATACCCGCATGTCGTATCGCACTCGCCAAATCCTCGCGACATGTGGCGTACTCACCGTTGGCCTGCTTGCCGCGTGCAAGTCAACGGATGGCGTGGCGCCGAAACCGACTACAGACGGGATCCCGAATCCCCGCGGGCCGCTCGCCGTCGGTGACCTGGTCAACCTCAACGTCAACGGGGAAGATCCGTGCGTGAACGCGGTGTACCACCCGGCGCGCGTCGTGGCCATCGGGACCCATGCGGTCATCCTGAGTGACACGCTGAACCCAAAGCCGGGCTTCACGACAGCAGACTTTCAGCGATACGCTGCCCGTTTCGATACGCTGGTTTATCCGCTGGACGTCGCGAACTTCGGCGACCCAACGGACATCGACAAGAACGGCCACATCGCCATTCTGTTCACGCGTGCCGTCAATGAGCTGACGTCGCCACGGTCGGCGAGCTACGTCGGCGGCTTCGCTTTTTCGCGCGACCTCTTTCCTACGTCGGCCACAACGCGCGCACAGGCGTGCCAGGGCAGTAACGAGGGCGAGTTCTTCTACATGCTGGCGCCCGACCCGGCGGGGACGATCAACCAGAATCCACGATCTGCCGGCTTCGTGGACTCTGCGACGACCGCTGTCCTCGCGCATGAGTTCCAGCACATCATCAACGCGTCGCGGCGGTTGTATGTGAACAATACCCCTGCCTTCGAAGAGAAATGGCTGGACGAAGGCCTGGCGCACGTAGCGGAAGAGTTGTTGTTCTATCGCGAATCTGGTCTCGTGCCGCGATCCAATCTCGACATCAACGCCATCCGTTCGACGCAGACCATTCGCGTCGCGTACAACAGCGATATGTCAGGCAACGGCGGACGGTTCAGGACGTTTCTTTCGGCACCCTCCACCAACTCGCCGTACTCACCGGATGACTCGCTGCCGACGCGTGGCGCCGCCTGGTCGTTCCTGCGCTACGCCGTGGATCGGACGAATGCGACTGACGGATTTGGCGCCGGCAACGGGCAGATCGTCACCGGCAATGGAACTGCGGTGCTCGCACCCGGTGCCACCTCCGGCGACTACTCGCTCACGTTGGTGAATACGTCGCTACAGGGAGGCACGGTAGGGACTTACTCGCTGACGTCCGTTCCGTCTCCGGGATCTCCGGCGATAATCGCCAATGCCGCCATCGTTGCATCGCGAACGGTCGCGCCCGTTGTACACGAGGCGGTTGGTTTGCGGATCGACGATCAATTCGAATCACGCCTCCGATCGCGCGAGCGCGCAGAGCTTACGCCACGCATGGCCAATGCGCGCCGCTGGTACGCATCGCAACACATGTCTACGCCATCCGCGATGCGTAGCCGACTGCCGTCCTTTTCCACGAGTGCTGCCGCGGATGCAGATGCGACCCTCTGGTTCAAGCTGGTGAACAACAGCACGGTCGGCATCCCGAACATGGCGAGTGTTTTCGGCGATCTCGTCCCGTTCGTTCGCGATTGGTCGGTGTCTGAAGCAATCGACGATGTCGCGGCGCCGTCCACCCAGTATCAGCAGCGGAGTTGGAACTGGCACAGCATCTTTCCAAATCTGACGCTGCCTGCCTCTGCGTATCCGCTGCCCGTGCAAACGCTCACGACGACCGCAAACGTCAATGGGAGCGTGAACGCGGGCGGCTCGGCGTACTACCGAATCTCGGTGCCTGCCAATTCGTCGGTGACGTTCACGCTCGGCACGGTAGGCGCGTCCAATTCAAACCTCCAGCTCGTTATCGTCAGGGTAAAATGATGCGTATAGATCGTAGCATTCTGGTGGCGGTGTTCGCCGCGTCGCTCATGGCGGCGAGCGCCTGCTCGGACTCATCCGGGCCTCAGGCGGGACCTGCGGCGAAGGTGGCTGTGGCGACGGCGCCAAGTGCCAGTGCGCTCGTCGGCGCGTCCGCGGGCACGTTCGCTGTAAAGGTCACGGATGCGTCGGGCCTGCCGGTGCCGGGTGTCGCGGTCTCGTTCAGTGCCACCGGGGGCGTGTCCCTAACGCCGACATCGGGCACCACCGATGCGTCCGGGTTGGCGTCGACGGAAGTCACCCTGGGCACCGTCGCTGGCACGGTGAGCGTGAGTGCCACCGCAACCGGCGTCGCATCGAGCGTCTCGCAAAACATCAGCGCGACCGCCGGGCCGGCAGCGAAGATAGTAGTCGCGCCGAAAACCTTGCGACTCGTGAACGTCGGTGACACGGCGCGTGTCAGTGCCACAGCGCAGGACCAATTCGGGAATACCGCCGGCGCGGGCACGATTGCCTATTCGGTGAGTGACCCGACACTCCTGAGCGTCGACGTCACGGGTCTGGTTAGCGCGCTGCGTCAGGGCGGCACGGCATTCGTGATCTCGACGTCGAACAGCAAGTCGGACACGACCACCGTCACGGTGCTTCCGGCCGGATCCTCGTATTGCACGGGGCTGGCCGGCGCGACGCCAATGGCCATTGGCGACGTGCAGACCTTTACGGGGGCGCAGTACGGTTGCCTTTCCGGTGCGGCGACGGGCGCCGAGTTCGCGATTGTCGCGTTTAACAGCTCGACGGATCAGACGAGTTCGTTGACGGCATCTGTCATGGGGAATGGCTTGGGCGTTGCGCCCACGACCTTTGCGGCGGCGTCGACGGCGCCTGCGCTTCGGTCCGTGATCGGGACTGGTGCCGTCGCGTCAGCGCCGCAGCTCGACGAAAGCTTTCATCTCAAGCTGCTCGCGTCGGTGAAGGCGGAGCATCACAACTTTGCGGCTGCTCGCATTGCGCGGCGTCAGGCTGCGGCGCGATCGATCATTGGATCTGCCGGCGGCACGACCATCAGCGCGGCAGGCATTCCGGGCACCGCGCAGGTTGGTGATCTCGTGACGCTCAACGTGAGCGCCAACTCGTGTTCGAATCCGACCAATCACGCGCTCCGCGTCGCCGCCATTGGCACGAAGTCGATCGTGCTGGCCGACACACTCAACCCTGCGAACGGATTCACGAGCGCCGACTATCAGCGCATCGCCACCCGCTTCGACACACTGGTCTATCCGCTGGACGTCGGAGCGTTTGGCGCGCCGAGTGACATCGACAACAATGGCCGCGTCGCGATTCTCTTCACGCGCTCCGTAAACGAGCAGACTCCCGCGAACTCCAGCTTTTTCGTTGGCGGATTCTTTCATCCGCGCGATCTCTATCCGAAGACGGCAGCAAATCCGCAAGACGCCTGCGCAACGAGCAACGAAGGCGAGATGTTCTACATGCTCGTGCCCGATCCCACTGGCATCGTAAACGGCAACGCGCACACGACCGGTTTCGTGGACAGCCTCACCACGGGCATCGTCGCGCACGAGTTCCAGCACCTCATCAACGGCAGCCGACGGTTCTACATCAACACAGCGGCGAATGATTTCGAGGAGACGTGGCTCAACGAAGGCCTGAGCCACATCGCAGAGGAACTTCTCTACTATCGCGAAAGTGGTTTTACGCCGCGCATGAATTTGAACGACACCACGATCCGGATTCTCAACCGGCCCACCTACCCGATCTGGAAGAACGACGCAGCGTCCAACTTCTCGCGCTTTCTCCAGTACATTCGGGCGCCCAACAGCAATTCGCCGTTCGGGAACGACGATGAGCTCGAGACGCGCGGCGCCACGTGGTCGTTCCTGCGGTACGCAGCCGATCGTCTTGGCACCACTGATGGCAACATCTGGCAGCGGTTCGACGATGCGACTGTGACAGGCCTTGCAACGCTCACGTCCGTTTTCGGCACCGACCCGATACCCCTCATACGAGATTGGACGGTCGCGAACTATGTCGACGACCTGGGCGTCAGTTCCGATCCGCGTTTCATGCACAAGAGCTGGAATTACCGCGACATCTTCACGAAGACGTTCCTCAATATTCCCACGTATCCGCTTCCCATCAACTCGCTCGCGGATGGCGCGACGAAGAGCTTCCTGGTCCGAGGCGGGTCGGCGGCGTATGTCCGACTGTCGGTGCCTGCCGGGAAGGAGGGCCTGTTGACGTTCAGCTCCCAGGGAGGCGCGCCATTCGCGCCACTGCAGTTCGTGGTGATGCGCACGAAGTAGGACACTCAAGGGTTGTCATCCCGCAGGAGCGAAGCGAGTGTCGGGATCTACTATCCTTGCTCGGGGCGTTCGTCCAGCGCGTGGACAGAAGATCCCGACACTCGCTCGCTGCGCGCGCGCGTGCGGGATGACATCCATTCGCACCATAGCTGAACAGCATTGACTCCAGGGCGGGTGCCGCGGCGCGTGACGCGCGTGGGGCAAGCGTGAGTCATCTTGAGGGGTCGGCGAACTCGCCGACCCCTTCGTGCATTGCTGTTGCTATGGCACAGGGAGAGCGGCGAGGTTCCGTTTATGAGGCAGGTATTGCGGCTCGATACCAGCTCCCCTTGTTCCACTGCTGACCCCACCAATCGGAGAGGATGCATATGTCGAATGTGAACTCGTTTGTCGGCAGCGCGGTCAGACGTGCTGTCATTCTCGCGTTGCTCCCGGCGGTGCTGGCTGCCC
>JBDTXZ010000237.1:0-6096 GCA_040005935.1 bacterium
GTATGTCCGCAGGAGCGTCCTGAACAAATCGGGGCTCGCTCCAGCATAGAAGAGTTCAACTGGGGGCAGCGGTACACCAACGCGGAATGAGCTGAAAGAGGTCGACGTCGAACTCCCGACCGGATAGGCGGGCGCGTCAACGCGACGGCCGTCGAGGAGCGGGTCGATGAGGGGCGACGCGAATCCCCCAATCACATACCGTTCGCGATCACCACCGTGGTTCCCGCCCACAGTGCCATAGCCAAGGCGCAGGGTCGTCATGGGGCGGCTGCCGGCACCAACACCAAAGAAGAAAGCGCTCCGCTGCCGGCTGTAGCCGCCGCGATCGTTGTTTCCTCGTTCGCCAACGACAGAGAACTGCTCCTGATAGCGCAATTCCTCGTCGCGCTGCCGGCCAACGATGCTGAACGCCGCGATTGCCGCTTCTCTCGTGAACGAGCTGAACGCCATCGAATGCTGGCGCTCGGCCAGCATGGCCACTGTTTGGACCATCTCGCCGCCATCGAAAATGTTCGCGCGCTGCAGGCGGACCGCTCCGCCCGACCGTGTGAGGTTGAGCCCTTCGTCGAAAGCCGGTGCATAGCGCGCTGACGGTCCGTCGTGCGAACTCCAGAGACTGAGCGTGCGTTCTGTACGACTCGCGCGTGACGTGGCAGTCATTCCGATTCCTGCCGGCATCGAGCCGGCTCCGACAGCACCGACCACTGAAACACCGAACCGGCCAACTGGGTCACTCCGAATAATGCTCAGCAGGACCGAACTGCCTCCGATACCAGTCGTGGCGCCGGGCACATAGCGGAAACGGGATGGGCCTATGCCGTACGGACGCTCTTCGCCGACACCCGACTGCGCCGGCCGACGGCTGGAGTCGGAGGCAGCAGCGATGCCTCGTGGCGGAAGGATAGGCGAAAGTGAATCTATCAGGGCGAGATGAAACGGACCGGATGCATTCTGGGCGCGGCTGATCGACGCGCTGTCCGGGCGAAGCCGACGCAGGTCGTAGCCGCCTGCTTGCAGCGAGAGGAACCAGAGCGTGCCGTCGGGCGCGACGTCCGGGGATACCGCTGCTCCCGTAACCGCTGTAAGGCGACTGGCGTGCAGGTCATCCGGATCGAGCCGCTCGATGTTTGCCACGCCTCCCGCTTCGGACGCGGTGACGATGGTGCGGCCGTCCGCATCGAACGTGGCGTCATAGCGCGTCGCACCATCCTCAGGGTCCGCATACCGACGCTTGCTGCCGTCCTGGGACATCCGAATAATTCGCCAGCGGTCGCCTGATTGTTCGGCGACAACGATCTCCGCCGTCCGTTTCGAGACACGTGGCCGATAGTAGTTGCGCGTCGCGCTTCCCGCGGCGAGAACGCGAACGGCTCCGGAGGCGAGGTCGACCCGCACCAAATCGCACCACCCCCGGTCGCACCGAACCGCCGCCGCCCAGCGACTGTCGGCCGACGGGTCGGCGTCGCGCACCGCTGCACCGTTTGTGATTCGGCGAATACCGCCGTTCTCAGCGCTCCAGACGAAAAGATCGGAGCGCAGCGTGCCGTCGCTCATTGGCATGGGCCGGGTGACGAGCAGGTGCTTGTTGTCAGCCATCCAGCGGGGCGATTCGTACGACGCACCGTCGTTGGGAACGAGCGAGATGATGGTGCGTTTCGGTGGCGGATAGAAATTTCGATCCGGCACATCGTCCGGGTCGCGGCCGAGCACGTACGCGCTGCGGAGCGATGCGAGCGTGTCCGGCTCGTCCGCTGTGCCCCACACAACCAGCTCGCTCGGTAGCGTCACGTGGCGTACCACCAATGCGACGTAGCGACCGTCGGGCGAAATGGCGGGGTCGCCCGTGTTGCGGATCATGCGCTGCACAAGGGTGCCGGATACCATCGCATCGCGGTTGAGCGTGCGCTCGAATGCGAGGGCGTCGGCAGTGAGCTCTGCGACAAATCGTTGATACAGTGTGGCGGGCGGATCGCCATAGACGCCTGAAAACGACTCGTCGAAAGAGCGGACGGTCTTCGCCGTCATGCGCCGCCACAACGCCGTGACGCTCGAGTCTCCGGAGCGCCTCGCCAGCCAGTCGAAGAACGCGGAGCCGGCGAGATATGCAAAGTTGCTCGTTTGCCACGGTCCAATGGCGCTCAACGCGCCGTAACCCGGCAGACGTCCCTCGAGGGCGAACTGCCGCAGCACGGCGGCGCGCCACGCGTGGTTCGGGCGGCCGGAGCCGGTCACGCGTCCTTCGACATATGTGGCATATCCCTCGAGCGCCCAGCGAGGAGCGCTCACAGGAATAGGGCCAAGGGGGACGGGGGACAGCGCCCAGTAGAGGTTCTGCCAGTGATTGCGTGAGGGTCGGTCCAGGTGCGCCACGTGAGCGAATTCGTGCGTCGCCACCAACTCCCCCCATACTCGAAAATTACCGATCTCCTCTCGCGGATTGGGCGGCGTGGGAAAGAGGACGATGGTCGGCGCGTCGAGCGGTGTGAACGCGGCGCCATTGGCTTCGTTGGAGGGGTCGTCGACGACGATGTGCACTCGTCTGGGCGGCAGATAGCCAACCACTTTTCCGACTTGATCGCGCACGCCTTCCATGCTCGCTGCAAGGGCGAGCGTCCACTCCCGATAGCGTTGCGGAAAGTGAAAAACGAAGTTGTCCGTTTCGACGGTACGCCAATCGAGCCAGGGGCGGACGGTTTGCGCCGCCGCGGAGTGCGCGCTCAGGAGGACCGCGCAAGTCGCCAGTGCGAGGCGCCACCGATGTCTCGCCGCAGACCGCAAAAAGGGAAGGGACGCGTGCACTGAGCGCGCGTCCCTCACCCACATTTCAATTTGAACTAGCCCAGCGCGATCAGCCACGCGCGGGGGACTTCCCGCGCACTCGATCCTGCAACCACGTGAGCGGGACAATGAACAGCGGCGTGAGAACCACACCCAGCAAGGTGTTGATCCACACGAGCGCGATGTAGAAGCAGCAGAGGCCGAGTCCGACCCAGAGAACGCCCAACGGACCGTGAGTTTCCAAGAGATACTCCTGTCGCCGTGATTCGCTTGTGACGCCGTGAAGATAGCGACGCGCGCCGAGGCGAGCCAGAGGACATCGAAGTCACTATATTTTGAGCATGCACCACGATCCTTCCCGTGTTGTGCTTACCGCGGCGCGTCGGTCATCGCGAGCGACCGGCCGGCCGCTCCTTCTCGCCGTCTCTGGTGGCCTGGATTCAATGGTGCTGCTCAGCGCAATGGTGTCGGTCGCGCGCCATCGCGTCGCTGCTGTAGCCACGTTTGACCACGGGACGGGCGACGCTGCAGCAGCTGCGGTCGATCGCGTGTGCGAGGCGGCGGAAATGGCGGGCGTTCGAACGGTGGTGGGACGCAACGGCACGCCGGCCACCACGGGCGACGGCCGCGAGGCCGCGTGGCGTGCAGCGAGATACCAGTTCCTCTCAGAATCTGCGACGTCGCTGGGTGCAATGGTCGCCACCGCGCACACCGAAGACGATCAGGTCGAAACGGTCTTCATGCGGATCATGCGAGGCAGTGGCGCGCGTGGATTGGCCGGGTTGTACGCCAGCGGTCCCATACTGCGTCCGTTTCTCGGCCTTCGGCGGGCGGTGTTGGAGGATTATGCGAGCGAGGTGAGTCTGACGTGGGTGGAGGATCCAACCAATCTCTCGCGCGAGTTCGCTCGCAATCGTGCGCGACGGGATTTGCTTCCCGCGCTTCGTCGCGCGGATCCGTCCATCGACGCAGCAATCCTGTCGATTGCGCGCCGGGCGGATGTGCTACGGCGCGAGGTCGAGGCGTTCGTCACGCGCGTTTTGCGACCAGAAACGGTTCCGGGTGATCGCGTCGTCGTTGCCTCGAGGGAACTGGCGGGCTATGATCGAGATTCCCTTGCAGTGCTGTGGGCTGCTGTCGCCGGCCGCGTCGGTCTCGCACTCGATCGGCGCGGAACACAGCGCATCGCAGAGTTTACAAGTGGTACGCCGCGTCGTGGCAGCATGCCGCTGGCGGGGGGATGGTGTCTCGAAGCGGGGCGCGAGAGCTACGTCTTGCAGAAGACCAAGGCTCCGCGAGAGTTGGAGGTGGCGCGACTGCCGGAAACAGGATCGCTCGATTGGGGTGGATTTCGATTTCGTGTGAGCGATGCGCCGACGTCTTCATCGCTGTGGACGGCCTCGATTGCCGAGTCGGTTGGGGGAGTAGTCCGCGCCTGGAGCGCCGGCGACCGCTTGGAGCCGGCGGCGGGCCAACCACGAAGGCGCGTGACACGCTACTTATCTGAGGTGGGGGTCACGGGTTCGGATCGCACTGGGTGGCCTGTGGTAGTTGCGGATGATGAGGTCGTATGGATTCCAGGAGTGCGCCGCAGCGACGCGGCAACCGATCGGTCCGGCAGGCCGGTTCGACATTATGTCTGTGAACGAATCGATCGCTGATCCACGGCTCGAAGGGCGAACACTCAAGCGCATCGTCTACAATGCGTCAGACATCGCGAAGCGGGTTCAGGAACTCGGAGAGGAGATCACTGCCGCGTATCCGGATGGCGAGCTTCTCGTGCTCGGTTTGCTGAAGGGAAGCTTTATCTTTCTGAGCGACCTGGTGCGGCAGATCAACCGCCCGCTGCACGTGGATTTCCTGGTCGCTGCGAGCTACGGGGACGGCACGGTTTCCAGCGGAAATGTCAAGCTGGTGTACGATCCGGAGACGAGGCTCGAGGGCAAGCATATCATCCTGGTGGAAGACATTGTGGACACCGGGCGAACGCTGAATCGGTTGATGGCTTTGCTCGAGGCACGGAACCCGCGATCTCTGGAGATCTGCGCATTGCTGCACAAGCACATCGCCGATGAACTGAAATACGAGACGAGGTTCATAGGCTACGACGCACCACATGAATTTCTGGTCGGTTACGGGTTGGATCACGCCGAAAGTTTCCGGCATTTGCCATATATCGCGAGCTTGCTGTAATGCCTTTGCCAACACCGCCGAAAAACGGCAACAACAACAAGGGGTTCAACTGGGGGCGCTTTTCGAAGACGCTCTCGTTCTGGATCCTCATTGTCCTGATCCCGGTGGCGCTCATTCAGTTGAGCGGCCAACGCGCCGACGCGCCAACGGAGATCCGTTACGACTTCTACCGGCAGCAACTCGAGAGCGGCAACATCTCCGAGGTGACTGTGCAGGGCGGAAAGAACGTCATTGGCGCCTTCAAGGAGCCGAGGCCCGTCGCGGGCAAGCCGGTCAAGAAGTTCACCATTCAGCTTCCGGCGGCCAATTCGCCACAGGAAGTCGACCTGCTCATGTCGAAGGGCGTCCAGATCACGTCGCAGGATCCCAAGCCGAGCGTGATGGCGTGGGTGATCAACTTCCTGCCGTGGCTGCTGCTCATCGGCTTCTATCTCTTCCTCTTCCGCCAGATGCAGGCGGGAGGAAACAAGGCGTTCTCCTTCGGCAAGTCGAAGGCGAAGCTTCTTACGGGTGACACGCCGAAGGTGACCTTCGCCGACGTCGCCGGTGCGGATGAGGCGAAGCAGGAGCTCGAGGAGATCATCGAATTCCTGAAGGATCCGCAGAAATACACGAAGCTCGGCGGCCGTTTGCCGAAGGGCTGTCTGCTCGTCGGACCGCCAGGAACGGGAAAGACGCTGCTCGCGCGTGCGGTGGCCGGCGAAGCGGCTCGTCCGTTCTTCTCGATGTCGGGCTCGGACTTCGTCGAGATGTTCGTGGGCGTTGGCGCGAGCCGTGTGCGCGATCTGTTCGAGCAGGGCAAGGCACATGCGCCATGCATCATCTTCATCGATGAGATCGACGCCGTGGGTCGTCATCGCGGCGCCGGTTTGGGCGGCGGTCACGATGAGCGCGAACAGACGCTGAACCAGCTGCTTGTGGAGATGGACGGCTTCGAGTCGAACGAGGGCGTGATCCTCATCGCCGCGACGAACCGTCCCGACGTTCTGGATCCTGCGCTGCTGCGTCCGGGTCGCTTCGATCGACAGATCGTCGTCGATGCGCCGGATCTGCGAGGGCGCGAAGGCATTCTCAAGGTGCACCTGCGCAACAAGCCGGTGGGCGACGACGTGGACATCACGACGC
>JBDTXZ010000238.1:0-6085 GCA_040005935.1 bacterium
CGAGCATCGCGAGGAAAGCCGCCATGTCGTCGGCATACTGATCGATGGAGTACGGGGCCAATACGCTCGAATCGCCGAACCCGCGCAAGTCGGGCGCGAGGCAGCGTGCCTGCGTGGGCAATCCGCTCAACTGCGCTGCCCACAATTTGCGATTGTGTGGCCATCCATGAATTAACAAGAGCGGGATTCCAGAGCCCGCGTCGTCGTAGGCGAGCTCGAGGCCTCCTGGCAGTATCGCGATCATCGCGCGTTGCGCTCGACGTCGTCCTCGGGCCAGTGCGGCAGCAGCGTGCGCCACTCCTCGGGAACGCGCACGGGCCTGCCGGTGCGGTCGAGCGCGACGAATACGATAGACGCCTGAGCCACCAATGTGGAGCTTCCGACCTTTCGCACATCCTGCTTCACGATATAGCTCGTGTTGCGCACGGCAAGCAGTCCGCTCCGAATGGAGAGATCGTCGCCGGGCAACGATTGCGCGTAGTAGTCGATGTCCACGTGCCGAACGACGGAGTACACGGGCACCGTCGCGAAGTCGCGCACGCCACCCACGCCTTCGCGCTCCAGGAGCTCCCAGCGTGCCCGCTCGAGAAACGCCAGCATGGTGGCGTGGTTCACGTGTCCGAGCATGTCGCAATCTGCTGGGTACACGTGAAAGACGACTTCCGGGAGACGATCCATCGAAGAATTCCTCAGCGCGGCGGATTAGGTACCAGCGGCTCGTCGTCGTCAGCGTCGAGCCATCGTCCATCGAACGTTAGCCAAAAGAGAACCGCCTCGTCAGGCGCGCGGCGTGCCCGCGCCAGCGCATGCCCAAAGGCCTTTGCACTGTACGTTCCATCCAAGCGAGGTCCACCGGATGCGCGAAGACATTCTGCGGCGTGGCGCGCCTCGCTCGTTTCGCGCGCGTATGCACCGCCGTAGGCGCCGTGTTCGATCACCAGGCGGCTCGCGTCCACCGGCGGAATTGCTTCGCCCGTGAGTTGCGCGAGCACCGCACGGGTACCACGCGCGAGTCGTAAGACGTGCCATCGATTGCCCACGCTGCTCGGCACGACGCGCACGCCAACCACGCGCGTGCGCACACCAGCCACCGCGAGCCCCACGAGCAGACCGGCCACGGTGCCTCCACTGCCCAAGGGCACAACAATCGTGTCCGGGACGGGCAAGCCGTCGCGTGCAAGTTGCGCGATCAACTCGAGTGCGGCGTTCGCGTGACCGAGCGCGCCATGTGCCGAGCTCCCTCCCGCGGGGATCCACCGGACGCGTCGGCGTAAACGTCGCACAGCCGCACGCACATAGGCGCCAGCGACGGAACTCACCTGCGTCACGCGCGCACGACGCGCCATGCGCGATGCAGTTGCCACAGCCACGTCGTGCACTTCCTGCGGCCAGGCGATCACCTCGGTGGCAATGCCCAACCGCGCACCGTAGTGCGCGACCGCAAGCGCATGTGTGGATCCGGTGGGTCCCACTGTGAGCAACGTATCGTCGGGTCCCAGGCCCGCGAGCAGCACCTCGAGCGCCCGAACCTTGTTTCCACCCAGCGTATCCGCGCTCAGGTCATCGCGCTTGGTGAGCAGGCTCACGCCATCCACTGTCCACTGCTCCACCGGTGTCTCGCCAACGCGAAGGTTCACCCACGGCAGGAACTCCTTGAGACGTGGATACTTCGCGCCAAGCGAGTGCACGCTACGGCTGCACGCTCTGCGTGCTCTTACGCCCAGTGGGGTCCGCGTCCTGCACTGGATACGTCCACGTTCCCTCGGTGGGGAGCTGCTCCAGGTAGAACATCTGGAGCATCACCATGATCGTCGCCAACAGCGGCACAGCAACCATCAGCCCAATGAATCCGAACACGATGGCGAGCACCGCCTGCGCGATGACCGTGAGCGCAGGCGGCAGGCGCAGTCCATTCTTCATGAGCAGCGGAACCAGCAAGTGGCTCTCGATGAACTGCATGGCCCAATACGCGAACGCGACATACATCGCCTTCTCGGGCGAATCGAGAAACCCCATTGCGACGGCCGGCAGCGCGCTGAGAATGGGGCCGATGGTCGGAATGAATTCAAAGAGCCCGACCAGTACGCCGAGCGCGAACGCTGCCTTCACGTGAAGCAGGAGCAGGACGATCGTGCTTACGACGCACATCACCACCATCGCGATGAGCTGTGTGATCAGCCACTTCCGAAGCACGACGGCAATGCGGTCCATCATGATGACGCCGCGCGGCCGCTTGCGCGCCGGCAACAGCGAGAGCAACCCGCGCCGATACAAGTCAGGCTCTGCGGCAAAGTAGATGCTCAGGAAGAGGATGAGCAGCAGACCGCCCACGATCTCGACCGTCGAAGCGATGAATGGAAAGAGATACTGCGACATTCCGCTCACGCGGTCCCGCAGTTGATTGTGCAGGCCCGTCTTTGGCGCAGCCGCAGCCGAATCGGGCCGACCTGGTGTGGGCGCTCCCGCTACCTGCGGGCTTGCGGGTTTTCCCGCCGCAGGCGAAGCGGCAACGTCATCGCTCTCGGGTAGCAGCAGACCAAGCACACCACTTTGCCGTTGCTTCACCCACTCCTGCACGCGATCGATGGCCTCGGGCAGCTTCTGCTTCAGTTCTGTGCCCTGTGCCGTGAGTGTTGGCGCAACCCACGCCCCCACGCCGACAAGAAGGCCGACGAACGTGAACACGATGATGGCCGCACCCGCGGCGCGGGGAATGTGGAATCGCACCAGGTGGTCGACGCCTTCCGACACGGCAATGGCGAACAGCATCCCGAGAAACACGGCGAAGAACAGTGCGTGGGCGATCCAGAAGAGCTTCACAGCCAACAGCACGGCAATCACGAGTGCCGTCGTCCGCACGACGTCCCTGTTTCGCCACCCAACTGTCCGCCCTCGACCGCCAAAGCCGCCGCCTTTCATGGCCTTGGCCGCCATCGAGTCCCGACGAGCGAGCTGAGCTATGCTCGGTCGCGGAGCGGCGCTGGAAGGCCGAGGCTGCTGGCCGTGCGGATCGGGCGTTTGGTCGGTCATCTGATTCGGATGTGGGATCGTCAGCGCGCGGCCGGAATCCTTCCCCGCACGCGCGACGGAAGTGCGCCAAGCGATACATTACGCCGTCGTGATTCGATCCGCCAACATAGGTGAGGACCAGCGTGGCTGACCGCGCAAAAACAGCATCGTTCGAATACCTGGACACTGTGCCCGCCGTGGCGAAGTTCACGAGCGAGATAGCGGATGTCACTGAGCTCGCGCTCGACACCGAAGGCGCCAGCTTTCACCGGTTCGTCGATCGCATCTACCTCCTGCAACTCTCGACGCGCACGCGCCACGCTGTCATCGACCCGCTTCCCATAGGCCGGCCGGACGGGCTCGGCACGTTACTCGAGAGCACGAAGGTCGAGGTTGTGTTTCACGACGCGGATTATGACCTCCGCCTGCTCAGCCAGGATTACGGTTGGCAGATCAAGCACATCTTCGATACGCGCATCGCGGCCCAGCTGCTCGGCTACACGGCCTTCGGGCTCGCCGCGCTGCTCGCGCGGTTCTTCGATGTAAAGCTGGACAAGAAACACCAGCGCGCCGATTGGTCCATGCGTCCGCTCACGGCGGATATGCTGGACTACGCGGCGCAGGACACGCGGTTCTTGCTCGAGCTCAAGGACAAGATGTCTGCCGAGCTCGAACGCATGGGACGCATGGCATGGGCGCGCGAGGAATTCCGTCTGTTGGAGGGCACTCGCTGGGCCGACGAAGAGCCAGGTATGTCTTTCCTCAGGCTCAAGGGCGCGCGCGACCTCAATCGGCGGGAGCTTGCTGTGCTGCGTGAGCTCGTTCCATGGCGCGACGCACTCGCCGGCCAACTCGACCGCGCAACGTTTCGCGTCCTCGGCAATGAGCAGCTTCTCGACATCGCACGCACGCAGCCCGCGACGCGTGAGGCGCTTGGAAAGATCAAGGGAATGCCGCGTGGCATCTCGGAGCAACGTGGTGCAGAGTTGCTCGAGGCGGTGCAGCGCGCGTTGGCGGTGCCGGAGTCAGAGTTGCCAAAGTTTCCGCGTGCCGCCCGTTGGGATCGTGATCCCGACTTCGACGCGCGTGTCAGTGCGCTGAAAACGGCGCGCGATGAGGCGGCCAAGCGGCTTGCGCTGGATCCAGGCGTGTTGTGCTCGCGCGACCGCATGGAGGCGGTGGCTCGGCGCAATCCAGCGTCCGTCGAAGACGTTGGTGAGGTGACGGAGCTGCGCCGATGGCAGGTGTCGGAGCTGGCGGAGGCGTTCGTCGCCGCGCTGGCACCGCACAGGAAGCGCGACTCGAAGCCCTCGGACTTGGCGTCGGTGGTGCAGGCGTCCGGGGAGTCTCCGTACAGAGAATAAAGATGCGGGGCTGCGGCCGATCCATGACGCGGTGGAGTTACGGCTCGCGCATCGTGCGGTCATGGAACGCTAGCCGTCGCGATGGAGCGCGCGGGACTGCTTGTCGAAAAAGAGCGGCTTGTCGAGGCCTCGAAAGTAGATGTGCGAAAGTTTTGCGTTGTTGTGTTCGAGGCAAGTCCAAGCAAAAACAACAGCAACTACGTATTCGTGATAAGTAGTTGCTGTTCGCTGTTTCTTTTTCGCACTGTAGCGCGCGCTTACAATCCCATATAGGCGCGCACCCGCGGCTCGATCCGCTCAGGCGACCACATGGGAGTCCACACCAGGTTCACCGCGACGGCGCCCACTCCTGGTATCGCTTTCAGTTTTCGCTCGGCATCGCCCATGATTTCCGGACCGCTAGGACAGCCCGGCGACGTCAGCGACATATCCACTTCGACGTCATTGCCGTTCACGACGCGCACGTCATAGACGAGGCCGAGATCGACGATATTCAGGTTGAGGTCGGGATCTTTCACCTTCCGCAACGCCAGCTTGGCTTGCTCGAGGCTGAACTCGGAGAAAGCTGCGGCGGAGCCAGGCGCCGGCGCCGGCGGAGACGTGACGTCAGCGGCGGGAATTACTTCGCCAGCTGACTGAATTTCCTGTTCGGTGGACATCGGTGCGATACTCCGTGCGAGACAACTGGAGTATCACCACCCACCGCGTTCGTCGCAACGACTCAGGACTTGTGCGTCGTCTTTTTGCTGGACGTCACGTGCTTGGGCGACGAGCTGCTCTTCTTCGACGCCGACGACTTTTTTGACGCCGACGACTTGCTGCTCTTCGACCTCGAGTGCGCTGAGCTCTTTGAGTGCTTGCCCTTGCTGCGGCGCGCGGAACGCTCCGGCTTGTTCCAACCCACCGCCTTGTCGGCCCGAAAGGAACTCGGCAGCGCGATCATGCCGCCGGCATTATCTGTCACCGCCAGTGCGGCCGCATCCGCCAAGTCCGCACGGACGTCCGAGATAACCTTGGCTGGGCGGCGCGCCTTTGCCGCGTGCACACGATTCGTCAGCAGAATGACGAACATGTCGTGATCAGGATCAATCCACAGCGACGTGCCCGTGTACCCGGTATGCCCGTACGCCTCGCCGCCAAGGTACTTACCGCAGCCGAATGAGCCCGCGCAGGTATCCCAGCCCAGGGCGCGGGTACTTCTCGCCACGGAGCCGCGATGCGTAAACAGCTTGACCGTGCTGTCGGCGATGATGCGGGTGCCGCTGTACGTGCCGCCATTCAGCATCATCTGGGCGAAGATCGAGAGATCGCTCACCGTGCTGAACAGCCCTGCATGACCGGCGACGCCGCCCAAGGCATATGCGTTTTCGTCATGGACTTCGCCGCGAAGCGGATAGCCGCGCGGTGGCGAGATTTCCGTTGGCGCAATTCGCCCGCGCAACGAGGCGTCCGGCCGATAATGAGTATCCGACATGCCAAGCGGAGTGAACACGCGGGCCTGCAGGAACGTGTCGAGCCGCTCGCCGGCGATTGCCTCGACCGCAAAGCCCAACATGTCGGCGCCGAGGTCGGAGTACTCGTAGTACTGGCCGGGCGAGGCAAAGAGCGGAGTGGAAATGACAGCAGCGCGTGCTTCTTCCGGCGTGTGCGCAATGCGCCAGAGATCGCGCCCTGCCGGCAGGCCGGAGCGGTGCTCCAGCAACATGCGCAGC
>JBDTXZ010000239.1:0-6075 GCA_040005935.1 bacterium
GCGCGTTCCATCGCGTGACCGAAAGATCCTCTCGGCGGCTCTTCAAGGCAGGAAGTTGAAGTGATGACACCGTGGCATTGCGTCACCAGTTCAACTCACCTACCTGCACAGCGCAACAAACACGTGCAGGTCCTTCGCCTGCGGCTCAGGACGACAAGTCTGACGTGAGCTTGACGTTGACCATCCACACGGCGCCGTCAAACAGGGCGTCTGGCGGGATCCCCCCGCCATAGGCGCGCTTCGAAACCGGCGAGATCTTCTGTCTCCTCAGGAGGATCGTTCGTGACTGAATCACCGCGCCATTCTCGTCGCGTATCGAATACACCAACTCGGGAGCGACGCCGCGCGATTCTTCCTCGCTCAACTCGCGCAGGCCGACCGTGGCCGAACTCGAAAAGTGCGTTCGCGATCGACTGTCGTCAGGGTCGTGGGGCTTGATCGGGTGCTGAAGTACGCCGGGAGGAAACGGCATCTCGTTCCGGACCTGCCACATATCTTCGAGCTGCTCGTCATCGGTGGCCACGATGAGGAAGCCCACCAGACTTGATGGATCGCCGACATCGCGTCGATGAATCTGGCCGACCAGCCGATCACCACGATACAGCGACGACTTCCGGAACTCCGCGAACTGCGACGACGGGGCAGCGGGAGGCGCGACCGGAACGGGGTCACCGCGCCGAAACGGCTCGATCAGCTCAACGAGCAATCCATGATCAACCTGCTCAAGTGGATGCGGCGTTCCAGGAAGAACAGCAAGCTCGCCGCGCCCAAGCGCGCGCGACACACGCGTGCTCTCTTCGACGCTCACAGTAGCATCCCGATCGCCGACTCCGATGCGAACACGCTGCTCGATCCGCTCCAACGCCGCAGCGTCGAGGACAGGGCGCTGACCCAGCTCCGTCAACAGTTCGGCAGTCTGCGCAAGAACGCGCTCCCAACCACCTGCGCCACGATGACGTGTCTCCAATTGCTCGGCGAAACGAGGGACCTTTGCCGTAATGACGGCTGGATCGAGACGCGCCGCCTCGCGCGCTGCAATGTCCGGCGTCCACTCGAACTTCGTGCCGAGTGTGACGATGCGTCGCGCGCGATCGGGATGCGCGAGTGCAAACGCGAGCGCGACATAGCCGCCCATGCTGTATCCAAAAAAGTCGGCGCTCTCGAGTCCATCCTGTTCGAGCTCGGCACGGAGCTGCTCAACGAATCCGGCGATGGTGAATGGGTGCGTGCCTAACGGCGTATTGCCGTGGCCGGCAAATTCCACAACGCGGAAGTCGCGCGTTCGCTGGCGCAATCGCGCCGCCAGTGGATGGAGTTGCGCAGCGGAACCAAGCGCGCCGTGAAGCAGGTAGAGCGTCATGGCGCGATGCTCCAGTTCAGCATCAATGCAGGGCGGGCAACGGTGAAAGCGACGCAAGGAACTTCGCGAACGGCTGCTTCCACACCGCCGCGACAGTGTGTGTTCCATGCCCCCGCGTCGCCGGGCCGATTGGAAGCATGATGAACCGCCCAGTCGGCACGCGCGTAATCAACCGCTCGATGATGCCAAGTTCCGGTGGATTGACCTGGTCGTCCGCCGAGTTGATGGCGAGCAGCGGAACCTTGATGCGCGACAGCATGGGTTCGGGATTGTAATCGCGCGAGGCGTCGAACGCGTACAAAAAATCATTCGCATCGGTGTTACGCATGCGCCCGTCCAGAAAGCGCGTGATGACTGCGTCCGCGGAGTCGCGCGTTGGAGCGTCGTGATGCTGTACGAGGGGAGCACTACTCATGATGTACAACAGCTGCAGCGCGCCGCGCAGTCCGCCCGGTGGCGAGGTGTACTCGCCACCCTTCCATTCGGGGTCATTTCGGATGTCGTCCATCGCCATTTTACGGATCATGCGATTGCGACCCACGATGGCTGTCGGTACGCTGGCCAGCGGGACGGCGGCATCCATGAAGTCAGGAAACCGTTCGGCCCACACCCAACTGTGCATGCCGCCAATAGACGTGCCCATGACAAGACGAAGATGGTTGACGCCAAGCTTCTCGGTGAGCAACCGGTGATCAGCGTCCACCATGTCATCGTAGTTGTAATGCGGAAAGCGCGCGTGCAGCCCTTCGCTCGGCCGGCTTGAGAGGCCGTGGCCGATGCCGTCCGGCAGGATGACGTAATACCTGGTGGTATCGAGCGGCTGGCCAGTGCCGTATAACTCGCTGGCAAAAATCGGCGAAAGGAATTGCGTTCCTGCGCCTGTGGTACCGTGCATGATGAGCACGGCGTTGCGCACGACGCCGCGTGCGTCGCGACGAGGTTGGCCGAAGGTGCGGTAGTGGAGCGTGAGGGCGGGGAGTGTTTCGCCGCTCGCGAACTTGAAGTCGCGAATTACGTAGTCGCCGGCCACGCCGGGGTCCGGGCGCGTGCCCTGCGCTCGTAGAGGTGCGAATGCCGACGCAAGCAGCGTGAGCGCGACGTAGAGTCTGATAGTCATAGAGGGACGCGAAGCGAGTCGTTGTCATCCCGCAGGAGCGAGCCCGCGAGAGGGTGTCGGGATCTACCAAGCACGCGCTCGAAGGTAGCACGCCACAGCGCCGGTGCAGAAGATCCCGACACGCCACGCACGTGCGGGATGCCAGCCGTTCATCAGCGCCGCGCCGGGCGACCGCTGTTCTCAGCGCCGCCTTGAAACCGGACGCTCGAATATCACCGCGGCTTCTCCGCCGGCCGGCGCAAGCATCAGCCCCGGATGCCACGACGCGTATGGAAGCAGCCCCGGTAGCGTGACCTGCGCGCGATCGAGGAACAGATCGAATCCAGGCGCCGCTTCGTGGAACTCCATCACACTGCCATCCGCGAGTTCGACGCCAAGTCGCGTAGCGTCTGGTGTCTTGTCCGCGTGCCGATAGGCGCGAACGCGTTGGATATCGGGCCACCGAGCGGCGGCGATACACCGACCACCCTTCCACAACGCGAAGCCCGCTGCGACGACGACGATGCGTCCGAGATCATCTCCCGGCGGAATGCCGTTCAACTGTTCGCGAATCCTGTTCGCGCGCGCACCTGCGAAGGCGACGGATCGAGAATCACCGCGGCGATGCTCTCGTACGCGATCACCGCGCGAAACGTGTCCTGCGGTCCTGCGCCGGACTGCGGCTCGCCGAATTTCGGACGCTCGTGCGCCAGATCTCCCTTGGTCAGGTAGGTCTCCAGCGTGACGGTGCCCGACCCGACGTCAACCACGGAGCGAACGCGGTGCGCGTGGCCGCTAATGAGCTGCACTTCGACGATGGGATGGCCGCCGGTGGCCTCGACATCGCGGAGCAATGCTGTGTTGAAGTAGTTCTCGTCGAACATATTTGCCGAAAGGTCGGAGAAATCGAGCGACGGCGCCGCCGCTTATCTTGCCGTCATGCCACACTTGCCTCGCTGGGTGCCGCGCAATCCTGGGTGCGGCTGCCTCGTCGTCATCTTTGTCGCCGTCGCGGCACTGCTGCTCTACGGCGACGCGCGATAGTCGCTGGAAGATAGCGCTCGACAGCAGGCCGCGACGCACCGGTAGATGCTTTAGTGCAGGTCAGTAGAGATCGGTAGCAAAGACGTTCCTCTTCGCTGCTCGAAGGCGCAATGCCGCAGGCTCTGGAAACTCGGGGTAATGCATTCCATCGACGCCGCTCGCGTGCCGCGTACTGCGATACTCGATCCGCCGACCACGACAATCTCAACCATCTCGCGAGCACCGCGTGCGCTGCTGACCATTCGCGCGCGAGCGCATGACGGCCAAGCTCCTCGCCAAAGGCCCGCACGTCGTCGTCCATGACCGCCTCAGGGAACGAGAGGAGCTGATGGGAGCGGAGCCGGAAAGCCGATAGAGTCTCCAGTCGGCAGCTTTTTCGTGCGTCCGAATTCCGCGCGCGCCGCGACAAATTTGTCGGCGCGCGATTGCCACAACTGAATCGCCAGATCGTATTTCACCAGCACATTGTGGATCCAGTACGGGCGGTTTTCTCGCATCCATGCCGACTCATAGAGATCGCGGTTGAGCGCATACGCATCCCGCAAATCCTGAAGTCGTCCGTTGATCCCCGAGATGTCACTGAGCTGGGCATTCGCATCGCGACGCGTCGTGTCGGCGGCGTTTGCGTAACTACGACGAACGTCATCCGCGAATTGAAACTTCATCCCGATCAAGTCGAGACGCCGAGCACCGAGCTCGATGCCTTCGAGCGCGCCCGCATTCACGACAGGACCGGCGGCCCGCAACTGCGCCACGTACACCAACGCCGACTCCGCGGCCACGCGAATTTCGTGCGACATTGGACGAATCTTTTCTGCAGCAAGCACGCCGTCTGCACTGAAGGGATCGCGCCAGTACAACGCGTCGCTTCCCTCACCAAGGCCCGCTTTCGCCAGCGACGCGTGCGCCGCCATCAACAAGCGCTCTGCCGCATCAGCCTTGCCGGTTGTATCGCGGAAGAATGCACGGCCGAACGACTTTTGAAACGTGTCGATGCTGCTCTCGCCAGGCTGCCATCCCGCGGCGGCGCCGAAGAGCACACCAGCCCACACCTGGTTGAACAGCGCTTCGCCGTCGTCGTCCCACGTGGTATTGAGCAGTCCCGTGGCGCCGAGCCGCTGGCCGTCGCGCACGAAGTTGCGGATGTTGACGAAGGCGATGTTGTTGTTCGGGTAGACGCGATTCCAGCTGCTCACGCCAGGCGCCACCCAGGTTTCGATGCCAGCTTGCGTAAACGGCGTAATCTGGCGGTCAAACGACGGGGATGCGCCGTACGACCAGGCGACAGCCACCATCTCCTTAGGCAGTGAGCGGACCAGCGCCGGGTGATTTACCGCGACGTCGCCCCAGAACAGGTACTTCTTACCCGGACGCTTGATCGACTCGACGATGGCCTTCAGGAAGCCGAGGTACACGGGGCCGATGCTGTCGCGCTTGATGATCTCGGAGGTCTGCCCTCGACCGAGCTCGAAGGTTTCGTCGGCACCGATGTGCACGAACTTGCTCGGGAACAGTGAGTCGATCTCGGCAAACCATTGCTTGATGAGCGACATGGACCCCGGCTGGCCCGGCGCCAGCACATGCCCGTGCGGCGTTTCGGCCAGCTGCGCATAGAGCTCGTACTTGAGCGCGTGATGCAAGTGTCCAAATGCTTCCTGCTCTGCAATGACGTCGATGTGGTAGCGCCGAGCGTAGGAGACCAGCTCCGTGATGTCTTCACGGGAGATGGTGCCGCCGGGCGGACCAATGAGCGGATTGGAGCGATACTCGAGCGTGTGCTCGAAGTAGGGCGAATAGACGTTGATCTTGTACGCGGCAAAGGTGCGCAGCTGTCGCTTCATGTAGTCGAGCGTCGGCACGGGACCGCGAGAAAGATCGTCGTGCAGGCCGCGGTATTTCATCGCTGGCCAATCGCGCACCGATGCCATGCGCAGTACCGCGCGCGGGCCTTGTCCAACGACGAGTTGCTTGACGGTCTGTGCGCCGTAAAAAACGCCGGATGATGTGGCACCGATGACGTTCAGCGTTGCGCCGTCGGGCACGAGGAGATAGCCCTCGTCGTGCATGTCGTCCGCAAACGTCGCGTGCGACCTTGCGAGTAGGGCTTTCGCCGCCGCAGAGGTGGAGCGAAGCAGTACCACCTTGGCGCTGCCACTTCCGGCCACTGGTACGCCGGCCTCGCGAAGCGCGTCGCGCAGGTCGCGAGCGGCGAAGGCGTCGGCACTGTCGGCGGGAATTGCGACGTCCAGTCCGCGTGGCAGCGACACCTCACGCTCGACGCGTCCCTCGCGCGGTTGCGGCACAAGCAGGAGTTGCTGTTGCTGCGCGAGCAATGGCGTAGCCACAAGCAGCACGCAAAGCGCGAGCAGCCCGACGTGCAGGCCCCTCGCTACGCTCAGGACGACACGGGGCGCGAGGGGGGCGCACACTGCGACACGAGGCTTACGCACAACGACACGGCGGCTGGGGCGCATACGTCTCCAGAAGATGGTCACGAAAGTAGACGAGAAAGAGCATCGGGGTGGAGCTGCCAACTGAGCAAGCCTGCGAGTCCCATGATGACGCCGAACACGGA
>JBDTXZ010000240.1:0-6072 GCA_040005935.1 bacterium
AGGTCGGGCAGGGTTGCGACCGAATTTTCCCACGCGTTCCACTGCGAGCCGACGCCCTTCTTCTTGCCGTTCCAATCACGGAGGTAGATCACCATCCCGGGCGCGGGCGCCTTGACGGTAAAGTCGCCGATGAACTTCTGAATATTCGAGAGGTTGTTCTGTTGGCGTCCTAGATCGGCACCAACGGAGGACATCTTGGCGACGGCCTGTTTGGTCTTCGTATCGAGATTGCGCTTCGACTGCGCGAGTGCGCGTTCTGCCTTTTCCCAGTCGATCTCGGCTTGACGCCTGATGGTGGGCGCCTCGTATTTCGCCTGCTCCTTCGCGAGTTTTTTCTCCTCGAGTACGTACTCGGCCGTACGGACATCCTCGCGAGCCTGCGCAAGATTCAGTGTCGAGTCGAGTTGAGCCGTCGTGTATTCGGCTTGTGCTTTCTGGAGGTCCAGCGTGACGCTCGCCAGCTTGGTTGCCGCGGGCGCCTTATCCAGCTCGGCGATGACGTCGCCTTCCTTGACCAACGACCCTTCCGGGACGATCGACGCGATCTTCGTTTGATACACGTTCGCTGCCTGACCGCCCACCGGTCCCGTGACCTGCACGAACTTGCGAGCTCGCAGTTCGCCGGTTGTGGTGACGACCACCTTGAAGTCGCCCTTCTTTACGGGAGCGTACAACGACGCCTCGGCGGCGGATGCGTTTGCCGGCCACTTATACCAGGCGGCAGCGCCGATCACGAACAGGACGATAAGAATGGGGAGCCAGCGTTTGCGAAGCTGTCGCATCTTGGAAACGCTCGAGCGGGGAGTGGGCCCTGCATTACAGCGCGCAGGGGAATGCATCACCTTACAGGTGATGTATACAAACCGCAATTACACTGGCACTACGTCGAATTAAAGTTGCATTACGATATGATGAACGCCGCGCGTGCCGTTGAGACCTGAATCGGAGATCGCGGTGTTAGACACTGCGCCCGCGAAGAAAGTTGGTATTCAGCAAAAAAAACATGGGCTCGCTTCTCGTCGCATGAGGAGTTGTCGCGCACATGGATGTCGCGTGCGTGGTTTTGGTGACAGCTTTTGGGCGGAGGAGGATATCATGAACAACATGGGAACCTTTCGAATTGACATCGAAATCGAGAATCCGCAGCGACCGGGAGAACGGCGCCTCGTTCGCGGTGCTCTCGTAGATACGGGATCAGAGCTCACCTGGATTCCGAGGCACATTCTCGAATCGCTCGGTGTCTCGCATTTCAAGCTGTGGCACTTTCGGCAGGCGGACGGCAGCGCCCTGGAGAGATGGGCCGGTCTCGCCACTGTTTTCGCCGAGGGTCTGGGTACCGGTGACGAGGTGGTGTTTGGCGAGCCGGAGGACATGGTCCTCCTCGGCGCCCGGTCGCTCGAAGGTCTCAATCTTCGGGTTGATGCGCACCGCAAGATTCTTGTCGATGCAGGCCCGGCGCCGGCGGCGTGTGCCTAGCCGTCCACGCACGCCGAGGTGCTGAGCGACTATCCGGTTTTCAAAGGCCCGGCGACCTTGTACGTACTTGAGGATGATGCCGGACGGCATTGCGTTCACGCTGGCGAGCTCGAATGTGTGTGCCGGAGTTCCCTCGGCAAAGAGCCGCTTCCCGGTGCCCAATAGGACCGGATAGACGACCAGCACGAGTTCATCCACAAGCCCATGTTCGAGCAGCGTTGAGGTCAGCGTGGAGCTCCCCCAGAGGATAAGATCCCGGCCGCCCTGCGACTTGATGCGGCGAATGCTCTCGACGATGTCCGGTCCAACGCCCTCGAACGGACCCCATTCAAGGCTTTCCGGCCGGTGGGTCGCGATGAATTTCGTTGCCGCATTGAGGCCATCCGCCATCGGACTGCTCGGCGCAGTTGGCCAGAAGCCCGACCAAATATCGTACGTGCGACGCCCAAGGAGCAGATCAAAGTTGTTACCCTGCGCGGCGACGAGTGCCTCGAGGCCAGCGGGGCTCCGATAGGGCGTGCTCCAGCCGAGGTAGGGAAAATCGCCGCCATCGGCGGAGTGCTGGATCACGCCGTCCATTGAGATGTGTTCGATGATTTTGAGCGTTCTCATTCGAGTCTCCGTGTACTGCGGTTGGAGTTTCTAGTTGGTTGGCCTCGCGAGGAGCTCGCGCGGTGCGGCGGGGCTCTCTCCCGGCCTTCACTCCAACAACGAACGGCCCGACGGGAATACGACAATCCGTGGGGAAGTTCTATTTCTGAAGTTGTTTGGCTCTGGCCGCCGCTTCCGCGCTCCACACTTTTCACTAGCGAGCGATGATGGACAGAGCCGTCCGCCGACTCGCTCAGTCTTCACTGCCTTTGGATGACGTCGTGAAGAGACCGGTGGCGGCGTGTGCTGCGTTACACCTTGGTGACCCGACGAGGCATGAGCGCGCAAGGATGTCCGCCACCGTAAGCCAGTTGAGGCAAGTGCTTATGACGACCTCATCTGATGCGCCGTCCTCCTACATCATCGGGGTGTCAACGTTCCGGCGAGCGTGCGCTCCAGCCACGAGGGCGAATAGAACAAAAGCGGAGCGATGCGACCCGAGCGTATCATCTGGAGCTGCTGCGGAGTAAGGACATCTCGTGCCCCCTCACCTGCACGCACCGCGGCGCGCAGAGATTGACCGATGTCATCGTGCCACATCTGGCGCACGCTGCCCGGATTGGCGCGCACCAAATAGAGGCTATGCGCGAGACGAGTGTAGATCGAATCGGTCGTCACGCGCCTTCGCTCTTCGATTTCCGTGAGGCGCGCAACCTGGGCATCGGTCAAGCGCAGCGAATCGCTAAAGGTGAGAATGCGCGCGACATCATGCTGCGAGCGCGGTTCTGCCCAGCCCCGCAACAGTTCGGCAAACTTTGCCTCGGACTCTATGGCCTCATATTTCACCGCGTAGCTTACGACTCGATCTATCTCGCGTTCCTCTCGGCTCTTGCCCACGTCGAACTGAAGATCAACCGCCACTCGAAAGGGTGCGGCGGTGACGAGTGATCTATCATTCTTGCCGAAGCCCGGATTGACGGCGTAGCGGAATCGAGCCAACTGTGGATCAAAGCCGTTGACTCGCAACAGGACCGGATCAGGGAACGAGGAGTTGCCCCATCCGTGCACCCCGTGGGAGCCGTGCAGCACGTGATCAATTCCGCTGAGCACGTTGTTGAAGTGAAACGCGAGTGTGCCTCTTCCGGCGAGGCCGACTCTCGCCGGATCAATCTCGATGGACATTGCTCCCAATCCGATTGACCAGTCGCCCACACACGAATTTGGTGCCGCAATGGTCTTCTGTTGATGTTGGAGACACGCCTGTCCGGCAACGAGGTCGCGCATTGTCCGGGCGTTTGCCGAGTCGGTGAATGATCCCGGCGCGAATACGAACGCACGGTCGTTCGCGAACCCATCGCCGTTGATGTCTGTTGAGACCGCCGGCGTGTAGCGCATGCCAGATGACATTCGCGCGGAGAAGCTGAACGAACCCCAGCGCGCGATCTCCCCGGTGAAAATGGCCTGGATGGTGTGACGAGGGAGGGAGAGTGGGAACTCGTCGACCTTCCGGGGATCCCCCGCGGTAAGGTCGGCGAAGCCGGATCGTCTCGTTCGGCCTGCCGCATTGGTGTAACTGAGTCGGAGCACGCCATTGACCCGCGGTGCGTCAGGAAGCTCGGCCGAGAGCGACGTCTGCCCGATTCGCCATTCGCTCGCCAGAACGACCTGTTCTTCGACGGAGTGCAGATCGGAGCGCAGCTCCGTCACTCGTCCAAAAGAAGCGACCGACCGTGATCCGGCACTCGAGACCAGTCCCGTCGCCGCATCGACACCCGTGAAGGGACTGAACACGGGTCGCTGCGCCTCGTCGATCAAGGTGAACTTTGTCCGATCGCCAAAATTCAAGTCGTACGGTTGGGCCTCGTTGTTGTTGAGCGCCCCCGTCGCACCCACGGATACATACCAGTGGCCACTTGCTCGATACCGCCAATTCACGTCCGCTCGCCAACTCGAGGGAGACGAGAAGTCCTTCGCGAACAGCGTGACCGGTGTCGATAGCGTTGACAGCGGGCTCCCGTTTACAGAAGCGCATTGCATCGGCGACCGGCTCGGGTCTGCCAAGTAGGTGGACCACGTGGGGATTGGCACTGCCGCTCCAATGCATTCAAGCTGTCGCGTCGACGATGGCAGGCCCGTCTCCGTGTTGCTCCGCGCGACACTCTGCGGCGAGAGCACGCCGCGATACTGTCGGATGCCCAGTGTGACGTAATGGCGATCGGTCTCGTCCCACATGTTCATCGCGCCGTCTTCTCGATACACGCCGCGCGTCAGGCTGATACCCGCCATCGGCGCAATGGCATAGATACTTGGAGTCGCGTCCGTTCGACGTCCGAACGCGGCAACTACCTCGGGATTACGCTGAGGGACTTCGCCCACGCCTTCATGCTCGAGCCGTATACCGTATTGCAGGAGCGTCGCATCACGTGCGTTGCCTGAGGTCGAGCGTGCGTTCTCACCGAGTGCAACAAGATGAGAAAGACCGAGCGCGGCTTGCTCGATGTTCGTCCGTATCACATCCTCTCCGAGGCGCCGAACGAACAGCGATGGTCGATTGGCGTCCAAGGCATCGATCGACTGAAAGCTGAACGCGCCATACCCGTTTGGCGTAAAGTCGATCGCGACGCCTGTTCGCGAGACGTCGGCGGCGATTTGAAATCGCTGTCTGCCGTCACGCGAGAGCCACAATGTCTCGTTTGTGAGCCGCCAAGTTGTTCGCGTCTCGTTGCTGTCACCGAACCCGCTTCCGCCAAGTTGGAGGCCGCTGCTTCCAAATGCGGTTCCGGCGCTTTCGGAGGCTGTGACCAGCGCGACCGCCGGTGCGCCGGATACCGGCACGCTTCTGTTGTTGCTTGTGGTGACGCTCGCCTTTGTCTCGCTGAGCGCGGAAAACAGATAGGGCGCCAGGACCATCGCGACCTGACCGGTTGTGCGAGTCGTGCTGACGCCGCGCAGCGGCGAGCTTGTCAGAGGGACCGCGGCAGATGTGCGCGAGAGACTTCCCGACGTCAGGAGATACAGGGTCGCTCCCGACGTCGGCGCAGTGGGGGGCGGGCCTGGAAGGAGATCGATCCGCGCGACGAATGATCCGTCGTCGGCCACACTCGATGCTGCTCCGCCCAGCGCACGTCCCAAGCCGATTGCCGAAGCCGCCGCGGAAGCACGATTCAGCGCGCCTGGGTCAATGCCCAGGGTGGTGATGGTCGCGTTAGACAGGTCTGCGAGCCCCGGTGTCCTGATCGCGCGCCGACTGCCCTGAAACACGAGGGAATAATATTGATGCTCGGGCACCAAAGTGCCGGCCATCCACCCACTCGCGACAAACGAGCGCGAGATCGCCGCACCATCCGCGAAGCTCCCGTGTACGATGGGCTGGTCCGTTGTGAGGCGAGCAGACTGGTTCTCGTAGTCGCAACCGCAGGTTAACGTTGCGCCCACTTGTACTGCAGCGAAGTGCCCGAACTTCGGATCGTACGTGGCGAGTCGTACGGTTCGAAGCAGGCCGTCGCGTGGCCAGGAGACGGGAGGCGCTTCGACACCATTCAGCACGAAGCTGTTCAGCTCACCTGACATTCCGAAGGCGGTCGATTGCGACCCGCCACCCGCCGACGAGGAGGGAATAATGCCGGGTGTCATCGCGAGCAGCATGTTGAGATTGCCCGACTGATCTCCCGACGCGCCGGCGTAGCTCTCTAGTAGGAAACCGTTCTGACCCGGAAGACGAGAACCACCCTCATCGCGTCGCACGCGTGGCCGAGGCGCCACGACCTTCACTGTCGCCAGCGTTGTAGTTTGCGGAGTCAGTTGAATGTCGAGAACGAGGCTCGTGTCGCGCCCCACCGTCACGATGCTGATGCGACGGCTCGTATATCCCGGGAGAGTGACAAGGACGGCCAGTGGTCCCCCGCGAATCGCCATCGCGAGCTGATATCGGCCCGATGCATCCGTGGTCGTCCACGCCGAATCGCTCGCACCTGCGATGAGCATCACGCGCGCAACAGACAGTGC
>JBDTXZ010000241.1:0-5994 GCA_040005935.1 bacterium
CCACGGACTGACGCCGAGTGTCGCAGCTCCCACATGTGCTGGTGGCAGAAGACAATGAGCTGGTATGCGACGCGATGCGTGTGTTGTTCGGCGAGACCGGGCATCGGGTGAGCACTGCGGGCCATGTCGCGGAGATTCTCGACATCGTCGAATCTGATCCTGTCGATCTCCTTTTGCTCGACTTGGGACTCGCCGATGGCGACGGGTTCGACGTCCTCGACGAGTTGCGTGCGCGGGGTATTTCGGCGCGGGTGATTGTGGCGCTGACGGGGCGTGATGAGCCGGCGGTCATAGAGCGCTGTCGCGAGGCGGGGTGCGTCGCCGTACTCCTCAAGCCAGTTCCGGCTCGGGAGCTGCTACGGCAGGCCAGGGAGTGGCTCGCGTAAGCTGACTTTGTCGTCCTGAGTGCAGCGAAGGACCGGCGGTTTCAATCGGTCGACGCAACACCCTGTCATCCCGCAGGAGCGAGCGCATCAAGGCGAGTTGTCGGGATCTACCATGACATCCGCCAAGCAGGCCGACGTTGGACAAATAGTAGATCCCGACATTCGCTCCGTTCATGCGGGATGACAGAACGTGATGGCGTTGCGTCCACCGGTTGCATTCATCCCCGCATGTACGCCGTTGCAATGGCAGCTGCAAGTCCTTCGCTGCACTCAGGACGACACCACGCGACTACAGGCGATTCTGTAATGCCGCCGGAGTGATCGCCTTCATGTATGTCGCCATTACCGTGAAGTAGTCAAAGAGCATCAACACGCCGACGATGATCAGCAGCGCGCCGCTCACTTGCGACACGCGAGCGAGATGCGGGCGCAAGCGTTTTACCGTTTCAAGGAAGCGCTCGACGGCCACGGCGGCGACGAGAAATGGCAGGGCGAGGCCGAACGAATACGCGAGCAGCAGTGGAAGTCCGCGTGCGAGGTCGGCCTGCGCCGCCGTGTACGTGAGGATTGCCCCGAGTATCGGGCCGAGGCACGGCGTCCATCCTGCGCCGAAGGCAATGCCGACAAGCACACTCCCCAGATAGCCGACCGGTTTGCTCGCGAGGTGCACGCGTCGCTCCCGATCGAATGCGGCCACGCGCACTGCGCCGAGCAGGTAGAGGCCGAAAAGAATGACCAATGCGCCGCCAAAGCGGGTGATCCAGATGCGATAGTGCAGCAGCAGGCGGCCGAGTACCGTGGCTGAAGCGCCGAGCGCGACGAAGATGAGGGTGAACCCGCAGACGAAGAGAATCGCGTGCACGAGCGCGGCGCGGCGCGCGCGGGTGAGGTCATCGAACCCCACTCCCGTCACGAACGTGAGGTAGCTGGGAATGAGTGGAAGCACACAGGGCGAGAGAAAACTCAGCAGCCCGGCGCCGAACGCAATGGCGAGTCCTACGGAAGGTTGCTCTGTCAACGTGCGGTTCGGACTGGATTAAGGGGTGCAGATCCTTCGACTCGCTTCGCTCGCTCTGGATGACAACTGGTTGCTTCGCTCGCTCAGGATGACAACTGGTTGCGGCGCTCGCTCGGGATGACAACGACGATGGAACAACCGTCGGTCCGGCCTGTATCTTGACCGAACGGCGCAACCGCGCCGCATCCCGCCTCCGCGAAATGTATCGTCGCGCTACGCACCTTGCCCGCACCTTCGCACTCGTCGCGGTGGCGACACTCACCGCGGCACAGGGCGCGCGCGCGCAGGTCGCACCGACGCGAGGCACACTCGATGGTACGGTGGTCGACAGCGCGACTGGAACTCCGAAACCCGGAGTCGCCGTAACGCTCGACGGCACTGGACGCGGAGTGCTTTCGGACGCGTCCGGGCATTTCGCGCTCACCGAACTGACGCCGGGCACCTACACACTGCGTACGCGTCAAATCGGAACGCGCGGCATGGAGCGAGTCGTCATGGTGCGCGCCGGTGCGACGACGACGGTGACACTTGCTGTCGCCGATGCGCCGATAACGCTCGCTGCCGTTCGTGCGCGCGCGAGGTCGCCGGAACGCGATCGGTTTGAACTCAGCCCGAGCATCGGTGCCATCTCGCTGACAGCGAACAACGCGAAGAACGTCCCGTCGTTCGGAGAGCCGGACGTCTTGCGCACCGTCCAGCTGCTGCCCGGGGTGAACGCACGCAACGACTTCTCGTCTGGCTTCAACGTTCGCGGTGGCGAATCCGATCAGAATCTCATACTTCTCGACGGCTATCCCATTTACAACCCGTTCCACCTCGGCGGCTTGTTCAGCACGTTTCTGGACGAAACGGTCGGCTCGATCGATTTGCTGACGGGCGGGTTCGGCGCATCACACGGCGGCCGTTTGTCGAGCGTGTTGGATGTCACGTCTGCGGAGCCTGGACGCACGGGCATCCACGGAACAGCGAGTGTGTCCGTGATTTCATCCAGCCTCTCGATCGGCAGCGCCAGCGCAGACGGACGCTCGAGTTGGACGATGTCCGGACGCAGGACATACGCTGACAAGCTTGTCTCTGCACTCAGCGACAAGAGTTTTCCATATCACTTCTCCGACGCGCAGTTTCACGGCGTTCGCGCGCTCGGCGCGCGAGACCTGCGCCTCGAGGTCAGTGCATATGCGGGCTCCGATGCGCTCGACGGAGACTTCGCGACCTTTGGCGATTCTGCGTCGGCCGGTGGTGGAGGGGGCACATTCGTCTTCGGATGGAGGAATGAGCTGGTCGGCGCCACGCTTCGGAACGTCTGGCGCGATACCGTTCGTCTTCCACTCCTTGGCATGGCCGACAGTGTTGGTGCGGAGCAGCACGTGTCGTTTACCCGGTTCGCCACCGGGCTCGATCTTGGTGGCGGCGCGTTCTCGCTGACCAACAGTGTGCACGAGCTTCGCGTCGCCGGCGATGTGCATTGGCACCGCGGCGCGCATGAACGGCGACTCGGCTACGAGGCGTCGGGTTACGCCATTCGCTACGACGTCAACTCGAGTGCGACGCAGTCGAGCATCTTCGAGCTTGCGCAGCATCCCACGGCGAGTGCGCTCTACTACCAGGAACAGTGGAAGCCGTCGAAGAAGTTGATTGCGCAAGTTGGCGTGCGCGCGGAGCACCTGACGGGACGCAATTGGAGTGGCGTCGAACCGCGCGTGTCGGCGAAATATTTCGTCACACCGGACCTCGCACTCACGGCCGCGTATGGTGATTACGCGCAGTGGCTGCACTCGCTCAATCGCGAAGACATCCCGGTGCGCATCTTCGACTTCTGGATCGTGAGCGACCAGTATGTGCCCGTCTCCAAGGCACGGCACTACGTGCTCGGCATGGAGCGTTGGATCAGTCCACTGCGGTTTGCGCGTGTCGAGGGTTGGGTCAAGCAGTACGACCATCTGCTCGAGCAGAATACTGCCGACGATCCCGCGGTGCGCGGCGATGAGTTTCTGGAGTCGAAGGGTACGTCGTATGGGCTCGACGTGTTGTTGCGTCAATTGGATATTGGTCCGTTCGGCGGCTGGCTCGCGTATACGTATGGCGTGAGCTCGCGCGCGCGGAACGATGTGGCGTATTGGCCGGGACACGACCGGCGGCACAATCTCAACATTGTGGGCACGTACAAGCCGGGGGCGCATTACACGTTCTCCGCGCGTGTCTGCGTGGCGAGCGGCACGCCGTACACAGACATCGTTGGCCAACTCGTGCGACGCGCGTACAACCCGCGCACGCACACCTACGAGCAAACAGGTGACGGCGAGTTGGAGCCCGTCGGCGGTGCGCGCAACGCCGCGCGTTACCCAATCTTCCAACGGCTCGACGTGAGTGTGTCGCGCAGTGGCGAATGGCGCGGACTGCATCTCACGCCGTACGCGAGCATCGTGAATGCGTATAACGCGCACAACGTGTTCATCTACACGTTCGACTACACGCACAATCCCCCCACGCGCGAGGCGGCGTCGCAGTTTCCCTTCTTGCCGAGTATCGGGCTGACGGTGGCGTTCTGATGGCAGCCTGTCATCCCGCTCGAGCGCAGCGAGCGTCGGGAGCCAATATCCCTGCTCAGTGGCATGCGTCGGCGGTGCGCAAAGGAGATCCCGACCCTCGCTCGCAAGGCTCGCTCGTGCGGGATGACATTTTGTTTGCGCTTCTCACAGTACTGTGCCTGCTGGGGATTACCGCATGCACCTTCGACGAGAAGGCCATTGCCGTGGCGCCGAGCCAGGTGGTCGTGCATTCGGTGCTCGATGGGGGCACCAACCAGCAGGAAGTGCTCGTCGAGCGCACGCTCTCGGGCAGCCTGACGATCAATCACTCCGTGCGGTACGACGTGAACGATCCGATCAACACCGGCGGTGGTGTCCCGGTGACCAAGGCGCTCGTCACCATCAGCGGGCCCGACGGCGTCGCGACTGGATTCGAGGTCCAGTACGCCGGCAAGGCGGTATCGTATGGTGCGGGGCGCTATGTCGTTCCGCTTCGCCCGCGACCCGGCGCTCGGTACGCGCTCTCTGTTCGCGCGAGTGATGGAACGCTTGTTACTGGCTCGACGATCGTGCCGAGCATCGCACCGCTCATTCAGCTTCCGGGACCACCGGTCGTTCCATTCAACCGCGATCGCGACACGCTCGCGCTTGTGTGGAACCCGGTGCCGTTTGCTCGCTCGTATGGCTTTCGGACCGAGTCGCCATTTGGCGCGTTCCTGCTCTTTACGGATACGACGCGTCTCACCCTGTCCGGCGACATCCGCAACGTGTTCGCAGAGAATTTACAGCGGCTTTTCATCCCCGGCTTTCAGCAGACGTATACGGTCTTTGCAGTCGACACCAACTATTTCGATTATTACCGCTCCCGCAACGATCCGTTCACCGGTTCGGGAATCATCAATCGCTTGACTGGCGGCATTGGGCTCTTTGGCGCGACCTCGACCATCGCGTCGCGCACACTCGACGTCACGCAGCAACCCGTCGAGCCGTCTCTCGAAGGCGAGTACGAAATTGCCCAGGGGCCGGTGTCGCCGACGGGCAAGCCGTACATCGACGTGATGCGACTCTATGTCGAGACGCCAGGCGCGGCCTTCGCGTCGCTGAGCGGATGGTATTCACGTGATCGGAGGGCGACGACGCGAGACGGCATTGCGGGCGCGCGCAATGGCACGAGTATCGAACTGGAATTGCTCATCAACCAGGATTCGCGACAGCGCTTCGCGAGATTCATCGGGACACAGTCCGGTGACTCACTGGTGGGCGCGTATGACTCTGTCTCCGGGCGGGTTGTGCTGAGGAAGAGAGTTCCGGGCACCTATAGCGATAAGGAATCGCGACCCTGACGTTGGCTCAGTGCGCTAGCGGGCAACTTCGCTGGGCACCGCCGCACGAAACTCGTCGCCAGACAAGCGAAGCACATCGTCCGCGTCGCCGGACCTGCGTTGGACTCCGCGCACCACAGCATCAACTGTTAGCAGGGGCGCATCCGCTTCGTCGGTCACCGAGACGTCCCATTTCCCCCGGTCCAGCCCCTTGAGCGTGTAGCGGTACCGCGCGCTGTAAACCGTGTAGCGCGATGCCGGCAGCGGCGCCTGCGGCGTCTCCACCACCGGCTCCGCCGACGGCTCATCCGCATACGGCGACGCCTCCGCCATCGCCTCATCCGCGACAAACGACGTCTCGTCGGAAAGCTGGTCACTAACGGCGACCGCCTCTGCCGTCTCTACCTCGGCCGCCTCCGCGACGGCTGCTGGAGGGATGTAGCCTCCGTCGACATCGAACGACGGTGCGAGCACGCGCTCGACGGCAATCACGGCAACGCCACTCTCCATCCCACCCTGTCGCATGGGCGCAAACAGATGCACCTCGATGACGCGTTCGGCCGGGAGGTGCTTGGCGATCGCCGCGAGAAAACGAACGCGTGTCTCGTCGTTCATGCTGTCACCGGCGTGCCGCGCTGATCGAGCTCACGCTCGATGTACAGCCGGAGGATGTGCATGAAATCCTGCGCATTCGTGACGACGCCGAATGCCTGATGTGTGCCGCGGTCCTTCAACTTGCT
>JBDTXZ010000242.1:0-5985 GCA_040005935.1 bacterium
GAGCATTCCCACCTTGGCATCGAGTCCGAGCGCCTCGGCACGTGCTCTGGTGTACGACGTCAGGAAGGCACCCATGAGACCCAGCAACGCCGTGATCATCAACGGAATGCTGTGATGCAGTGCACTGGTGGCGTAAAACACCGCCAGTCCGCCGAGCACGAATCCGTCGGCGAGACGGTCAAGCGTAGAGTCGAGAAAGGCGCCAAACGTCGAGCTGCGATTCGAGCGTCGAGCTACTGTTCCGTCGAGCACGTCGAACAACGCCGTGAGCGAAAGGAACCAACCGCCCGTCTTGATGTGCCCGGTGGCGTAAATGATGCCTCCGACCACCGTGCACAGCGTACCGAATACCGTAATGGTGTTCGGGTGAACGCGCCGCTCCACCAACCAGTCCGCTACTGGATCGATGAGCCGCAAATAGCCGTTTTTTACCCAGTCGGGCAGAAGCGTCATGCAGCTCCGAAGCGCGCAGAGGTCCCGCAGCCGGCCGGGCGCGCCGCGGTGACGAGTGGCGATAAAACGTACGGGCCGGAGAGTGGGCTCCGGCCCGGAAAGGTATTCAGGGTTACCACGTCGAGCAACCAGCGACGGGCGCAGGTCGTGCGACTTGCAGTACGTGCGCTCGATGACACGGTGGGGACTCCGATTCTTCGACTACCGGCGCGACGTTGGACTTGTAAACGAGCGATCAGGGAACGCTCCACACATACAACCCAGCCAACGTGACGTCGCGGCTCTGATAGGTGCGCGATGCGTCAACCGTCACGGCCTTGAACGTGACCTTCGACCCACTCGCGATGCCCTGCACGGGCACTTTCTCAACCGTATTCGCCGGCACTTGGCGAAGGAAGAGTTCTGCGCCGCCCGAGGGCGTGGCGTAGACATTCACCGCTTGACTCAGGTTGTTGGTGACCTGCACCGACATTTCAGTGGAGACTACCGGCGCGGTGCGAACCTCCACCGCACGCCCTCCGCACGCGGAAGCGGTTGCGAGCGCGAGGGCAATCAGTACGGCTCTCGGCGAAGCTCTCATGGAACAACTCCTCATGGTGATCGGTCGGTGGCTCTTGTCGAGAGCGCTAGATGCAAGACATGTGCGCGAAACGGTGGCGCCTGCTGGACGTTACTCGTAAAGACGAAATGGCGCCACCTTCTTCAGCCATTCTGCGGCGGCGTCCGCGTCGCGCGTCACGATTTCGTCCGGATCGCCACCGCGCAGCAGCGCTTCACGCATCAGCGGCCGTCCGAATCTGTCGTCGAATGTGGCTCCGCGGACCACGAGTGAATCCGCATTCGCTCGTGCAATAGCCCAGAGCAGCGACGCGCCCGTGCGGCCGGCATCATATGCGTCGCGATCAGTGAGCACGGCTCGCACGCCGTGAACCAGTTGACCCGAATACTTGCCGTCGGTGGAATTCTGCGGGGTAGAGTCGCTGCGCTCGAAGCGCACGCCCGGCAAATGGCGCGCGGTGAGCAATGCAACAGCGCTGTCGGCGCGAAGCGACGGCGCCCCTAGTCGCTGAAACGCGTCTGGCGTACCGCGACCAACGCTCAGGTTCGTTCCCTCGAAGGCAACCAACGCCGGGTAGATCGTCGCGCTGGTGAGCGTCGGAAGATTTGGAGATGGCCTCACCCACGGCAGCGCCGTTTCATCGAACCAGCAATCGCGTTTCCAGTTGGCCGCCGGTACGACACGCCGATCGGCCCCGATACCAAGAACGGCGTTGAGGTAACGCGCCATCTCCGCCATTGTCAGCGAGTGGCGGAGCGGCGTGGAGTACAACGCATACGCCCGAGACGGCTTGCCTGGTGCGGCCTCGTTGGCATTGGCCAGTAACGGATCGAGCATCGGCCCGTCCGCGTGAAAGTTGGTCAGCGGATTCGGCCGGTCGAGCACGACGATGGTGAGATGATTGCGCGCTGCGGCGCGCATCGCATACACTATCGATCCGACATACGTCCACGTTCTGGTGCCGATGTCTTGCAGATCGACCACGAGTACGTCGAGCCCGCGCAGCGTGCTGTCAGGAGGCGCGATTGCCGCCGAGGTGGCCAGGGAATGAACGATGAGACCACTGCGCGCGTCGATTCCACTCGCCAGATTTTCTCGGTCTTCCGTTCCTCGGATTCCGTGCTCCGGCGAAAAACAAGGTCACAAGAGTCGCCCCTGCAGCTCGCGCTTCGTCTCCGCGCAGCCGCTCGATATCGGAGACGCCGTGTTCATCGATGCCAGTCTGGTTGGTCAAGAGTCCCACACGTCGTCCACGAATCAATGCGATGCTGTCCGTCATCAGCACGCTGATAGCAGGCCGCACTGGTTTGCGTTGTCGAGCCGCTGCGCTTCGCGCATCGCGAATGGGAGACGAAGGATCCGGTGTGATCGCGCGACCCGCGTCACCCGCCACCTTGCGTCCGAACTGCCCGCAGTTCATCACAGTCATCGCGACACAAGCGAAGATCACTTTATTCACTCGGGACACCTTTCTCCTCCATGCGCCGTAGCCATCCCCGCATTCGCCTGACATCGCCATGCGCGGTGATCGGGATGATAAGCGTCCTCCTCGTTTCGGAGCGAGGATTCGCGCAATCCCGAACGGCCACGACACCCGTGCACGGAAAGGACCACGCGAACACCTCGAGCACGAGGGCCGAACGTCGCGCATTGCACGACACAATACAACGCATTCTCGATCGCGCCGTGGCGGACAGTGCCTTTCCGGGCGCTGTCGCGGTGGTCGGGACGCGTACGGGACCAATGGTCACCGTTGCTGCGGGTACGCAAGACTGGGGATCGCGGACCAAGACGACGATCTCAACGCTGTGGGATCTTGCGTCGCTCACAAAGGTCGTCGGCATGACGTCCGCCATGATGCAACTCGTCGAGCGCGGTAAGATCGACCTCGACGCGCCGGTGCAGGCGTATCTGCCTGAATGGACCGGCGTGAACAAGGAGAAGGTCACGGTACGGCACCTCATTACGCACCAAAGCGGCCTGCCAGCATTCAAACAGTATTTCAAGGAAAACGTCTCGCCGGACTCGACGCTCAAGCTCTTCGTTGCGACGCCGCTCGACACGGTACCTGGCGTCCGCATGGTGTACAGCGACATTGGCGCGATCCTTCTTGGGAAGATCGTCGAGCGTGTGAGCGGCGAGAAACTCGACACGTATCTCGCGCGGCATGTCTTTACACCCCTCGCCATGACCGACACGCGGTACAAACCGCCGGTGTCATTGCGATACCGCATCGCGCCGACAGAGAAGGACCCGTGGCGCGGTCGTCATCTGGTGGGTGAAGTGCACGACGAGAATGCGTACGCGCTGGGACAGGTCTCCGGTCACGCGGGTCTGTTCAGCACGGCGCGCGATTTGGAAAGGCTCGCCGGTGCGTACCTGAACGGCGGCGGCCGGCTTGCGCGAGCTGAGACGATCAAGCAATTCACGACGGTCAATGATTCGACGTTTTCGAGCCGCGCGCTCGGATGGGATACGCCAAGCACCAACAGTTCTGCAGGACACTTCCTGCAGCGTCCCGCGTTCGGACATACTGGGTTCACAGGAACATCCATCTGGATCGCTCCCCAGCACGACCTGTATGTCATGGTGCTCAGCGCTCGAGTCAATCCGACGCGTGAGCACAGCAAGATCGGTCCGGTGCGCGTTGCAGTCGCCGATGCGGCGATGCGTGCGCTCAGGCCCGCGGTCGTCGCGGACATCGAAGCACATTCCGGCAGCACCACCCCTTCTCCCACAGGACGTCCATGAATCTCAGCGCGATCGATTGGGCGATTGTCATCGGATACTTTGCACTTTCCATGGGGATCGGTCTCGTCTTCACGAAGAAGGGCGGCGAGAGCATCGAGGAGTATTTCCTGTCGGGGCGCAATGTGAGTTGGTGGCTCGCCGGAGCGAGCATGGTCGCCACCACGTTTGCGGCCGACACGCCACTTGTCGTGACGGGTTTCGTATTCGCACACGGCGTCGCGGGCAATTGGATTTGGTGGAACATGCTCATGAGCGGAATGCTCACCGTGTTTTTCTTCGCGCGGTTGTGGCGTCGAGCGGGTGTCATGACAGATGTCGAGTTTGCAGAACTTCGGTATAGCGGTAAGCCTGCCGCCACGCTGCGCGGCTTCCGCGCGCTCTACCTCGCCATTCCGATCAACTTGATCATCCTGGGTTGGGTGACCAAGGCGATGATCAAGATCCTCACGATCTCGCTGGGGCTGCATCCCGTGAACCTGCTCGGGACGACCGTGTCGGGCGAAGTGATCGCGGTCGGTATCTGCTTCGTGATTACCGTGGCGTATTCCACCGGCGCGGGCATGTGGGCGGTGCTGTGGACCGACCTCGTGCAGTTCGTCATCAAGATGAGCGCGGTCATCATTCTCGCCGTGTACGCTGTGCGTGCGGTTGGCGGAATGGACAAGCTCAAGGCGGGTCTCGCGACGCACTACGGTAATTCGGACGCGGCAATCTCGGTGTTGCCTGTTCACATCGGTGCCGGCGGCATAACGGGCTACGTGTGGATGCCCCTGCTCACACTCGCCGTCTTTCTGTCGGTGCAGTGGTGGGCCGCGTGGTATCCGGGCGCCGAACCGGGCGGCGGCGGGTACGTCGCACAACGAATCTTTTCGTCGAAGACAGAACGAGATGGCGTGTTGGCGACGTTGTTCTTCAACGTGGCGCACTACGCGATTCGTCCATGGCCCTGGATCATGACCGCGCTGGCCACTGTGATCCTCTACCCCAACGGCATCGGCCCGACTCATGATCACGAGGCGGCGTACGTGCAAGCGTACGTCGACCTGCTGCCCACACCGTGGCGCGGCTTCATGATGGCCGGCTTCGCCGCGGCCTACATGTCCACCGTGGGGACACAGCTCAATTGGGGTGCGTCGTACCTGGTGAACGATTTCTACAAGCGCTTCCTCAACAAAGATGCCTCCGAAAAACACTACGTCAGCATCTCCCGATGGGCGACTGTTGCGCTGTTCGCCATGTCGATCTTCGTAACGATGAACATCGACACCGTCGGTGGTGCGTGGGAGATGCTACTCGACCTCGGCGCTGGAACGGGCTTGGTGCTCATCCTGCGTTGGTACTGGTGGCGCGTGAATGCGTGGAGCGAGATCAGCGCGATGATCACCTCGTTCGTGGTGTCTGTCATCGCCATACGAGTGGTGAAAGGCGCCTTGCCTCCGGACAGCCCACTCGTCCAGGCGTACGTCATGCTCATTACGGTTGCGGTGAGCACCGTCGTGTGGCTGACCGTCACCTTTCTCACGAAGCCTGAGTCGGACGAAAAGCTGCAGGCGTTCTATCAACGGGTGCGACCAGGCGGTCCAGGGTGGCGGCGTACGGCCGAGCAACTGGGGTACGGCGGCGAGAGCATTCCTGGCGGCGCGCTGGCGTGGACGAACTGGCTTGCAGGCATCGTCGCTGTGTACTCCAGCCTGTTCGGAATCGGCAAGTTGATTTTCGGCGAGACCATGACGGGCGTCATCATGCTGATCGTCGCGGCGCTGGCGTTCGCGTGGATCGCGCGCGCGTTCCGCGAGGAGGATGCGGGGCCGCGTGCACAACGCGACGTCATCAAGATGGCCGCCGATTAACCAAGCCCTCAAGCTATCGTGCCGGAGCGTCGGTAGGTGGTGCTGGCTCGTGAATTTGACGAGAGTGAGACGCGCCTGCGCCTTCGCGCAGAGCGCCCATTCCCGGTATCCAACATGCTGTTTACTTCGGCGCGCGCGTGCTCGCACGGGCCTCCCTTAGATCACAATTGGATCATGACGATTCTTCGGCCGCAACAGGGTGAGGGACAGGGCACTGAGCGGTTTCGCGCAATTCTTCTGGCTCATCAACCACAACTGCCCTCCCATTTCGTCTGCGCCGCTCACATCAAGGGTCCCGATGCGCTCCAGAAGAGACATCCGCAGCAGAGGGTGAAGAAATAAATGAAACCAAAGAGCCAGGAGTAGCTGAAC
>JBDTXZ010000243.1:0-5972 GCA_040005935.1 bacterium
GAAGGCAACGAGGCGAGTGGCGCCATCCGGCGACGTGACATCCGGAGCGTATCGTTGTGACGAGAGCGCGAACGTGCCCGCATCCGTCTCGATCGCCACGTCTACTCCGTTCACGAGAACGATGCGCTCCGTCGGCGGGCGCTGGGCGGTCAACAGCAGTGCGTGATACCGCCGCGTTCGGATGCCGTCGGCGCGACCGGATGCGAAGCCGCCCAAACCGTCGGCTTCGAGCCATTCGGCGGAAGGAGAAAAGGGCGCGGTCATGGCAGGGCTCCAGTGAGCTCCAACCCTTCATGCGGATCCGGAGCGTTATGCCGCGCATCGTGCGGCGCTCGTGCCGACGCGAGGGAGTCAAGACAGCGGACGACAAGTGACGTCCAACCCGTCTGATGACTCGCGCCAACGCCACGGCCATTATCTCCGTCGAAATACTCGTGAAAGAGGACGAGGTCACGCCAATGCGGATCCGCTGCATAGCGGGCGTCGCCATCGTGGCATGGACGATTGCCGTCCGCGTCAGGCAGAAAAATCCGCGACAGCCGCGCGGACAATTCCTGCGCGACCTGACCCAGTGTGAGCATGTGTCCTGATCCCACCGGACACTCGACGGTGAAGTCCGCGCCGTAGAAATGATCGTACCGTTCCAGCGCTTCGATGAGCAGGTAGTTCATCGGGAACCAGATCGGTCCGCGCCAATTCGAGTTGCCACCGAACAATCCGCTCGTGCCTTCAGCGGGGTCGTAGTCCACGCGGAACTCCTCGCCGCCGTGGCGGAACACGAATGGGTGCTCCTTGTGGACGCGAGACACCGAGCGGATGCCGTACGGCGACAGGAACTCCGCCTCATCGAGCACGTACCGGAGCACGCGCGTCAAGCGTTCGCGGGACGGAATCGCGAGCAGGCGATGCGCGTGTCCGGCGGCCTCACCTTCGGCGGGCTCCTCCTCCATGTACGCAATGTGGCGGCCGAGGTCCGGGCGGTTCCGCAGAAACCAGTTCATGCGCTTGCGAAATCCCGGGAGCTTTTCCAGGACGTCGTCTTCGATGATCTCGCAGGCGAACAGCGGCACGAGCCCCACGAGCGACCGAATGCGCAGCGGAGTGTGCATCCCGTTCACATGCAGCTGGTCGTAGTAAAAGCCGTCGTGCTCATCCCACAGCCCGTGTCCGCCAAAGGTGTTCATCGCGTCGGTGATGGCGACGAAATGCTCGAAGAATTTCGACGCGACATCCTCATACGCCGGATCTTCACTCGCCAGCTCGAGCGCCATCGACAGCATCGTGTTGCAGTAGAACGCCATCCATGCCGTGCCGTCGGCCTGTTCGAGATGTCCGCCTGTTGGCAGCGGCCGCGAGCGGTCGAACACACCGATGTTGTCGAGACCGAGGAATCCACCGGCGAACAGGTTGTGTCCGTCGAGATCCTTGCGGTTCACCCACCACGTAAAGTTGATCAGCAACTTCTGGAACACGCGGGCGAGGAACACACGATCGCGTCCACCGCGAGGGCCAGTCTGCTTGTAAACGCGCCACGCGGCCCAGGCGTGCACCGGTGGATTCACGTCGCCAAACGCGAACTCGTACGCCGCGAGCTGCCCATTCGGGTGCATGTACCACTCGCGCAGCATCAGCGCGAGCTGGTCTTTCGCGAACTGCGGATCAACGGTCGCCATGGGCAACATGTGGAAGGCGAGATCCCACGCGGCAAACCAGGGATACTCCCACTTGTCCGGCATCGACAAGACGTCGGCGTGATAGGCGTGACCCCACTCCGCATTGCGACCATTGCGGCGCGCCGGCGGCGGCGCGGGCTGCGCCGGATCGCCCTCGAGCCATTCCTTCACGGAATAGTGATAGAACTGCTTCGACCAGAGCAGGCCGGCATATGCCTGCCGCGCAACGCGGCGCTCGTCATCGGAGAGTGGCTCGACGATGCGCGAAGCGTAGAACTCGTCCGCTTCGCGAAGGCGCGCCGCGAACACATCGTCCGCACCGAGAGCAGCGCCGCCGTCCGCGGCCAACCGGAGCTCCACGGTCCGCTCGTCTCCAGCAGGCACGTCCAACCGATAGTACGCGGCCGCCTTCGTCCCCACCTCGGCGGGATTCACCACCTCCGAGCGACCAGCAATCACGTAGTCGTGAAACGCGTCCTTCACATACGGCGACGCATTGGACGAGCCGAACACGCGCTCAGCGTTCGTTTCGTTCTCCGTGAAGAGCAGGGTCGGGCGCTCTCCTGACGACGCAGGCGATGCATCGAACAGCATTCGCCCCAGCGTCGCATGATCACCCACAATCCGCGCGGCGCCATCGCGACGAAGCGACGGCTTTGGATGAAATCGTTCGCCGTCGCGGCCCCACGACCACGTATTGCGATACCAGAGTGTCGGGAGCAGATGCAGCGTTGCCGCATCCGGGCCACGATTCGCCACCGTAATGCGAATGCAGATGTCGTCCGGCCCAGCCTTCGCATACTCGGCCGTCACGTCGAAGTAGCGGTTATCCGCGAACACACCGGTGTCGGCAAGCTCGTATTCCCGATCGCCATGACCACGCCGACGGTTCTCGTGTACGAGGTCCGCGTAGGGATAGGCACCCTGCGGATACTTGTACAATGCCTTCATGTACGAATGCGTCGGCGTGGAGTCGAGATAGTAGTAACACTCCTTCACGTCTTCGCCGTGATTTCCCTCGGGTCCGGTGAGCCCGAAGAGACGCTCCTTGAGAATCGGGTCGCGTCCATTCCATAGCGCGAGCCCAAAGGCGAGGCGGCATTCGCGATCACAGATGCCAAGCAGGCCATCTTCACCCCAGCGATACGCGCGGCTGCGCGCGTGATCGTGTGGGAAGTAGTCCCAACAATTGCCGTACTCGGAGTAGTCCTCGCGCACGGTGCCCCATTGCCGCTCCGCGAGGTATGGACCCCAGCGCTTCCAATTGGTGGTGCGCTGGGCGTCTGCCTCGAGACGCTGGAGTTCTGCACGCCTGGTGTCGCTGGTCGCGGATGGAGTCACTGGGGCTCTCGCTGAGTGAGCGGTGAGGTGGCCAGCTCGAAAGGAGCTCGCTCGCAGTCGACGCAAATGGCGAACTGCCCGGAAAGGTTCCCTTGCCGCCGCTTGGAACCATGCGTCTCCTTGTGTCATTACATCGCGCGTTCCGTTCCACTCACTCTCACTGCTACCGCTTTCTCATGCCTTCCACGAAACCCACGCGCATCGTAATCCTCGGAGGTGGCTTCGGCGGACTCGCAACGGCGCGCGAACTGGAGCGTCTGTTACCGACCGGCGCCAACGTTCGAATCACGCTCGTCAATCGCGAGAACTACTTCCTGTTCACGCCGATGCTGCATGAGGTGGCGGCGAGCGATCTCGACCTGACACACATTGTCAATCCGCTGCGCAAGCTCCTGTCGCGGACGACGTTGTTTACCGGAGTCGTGGAGTCGATCGATGCTGGGCGCCGCTGCGTCGTCGTCTCGCACGCCGAGGGGGCGCACTCGCACGAGCTGGAATACGATCATCTCGTCATCGCGCTCGGTGCCATCACGAACTTTTACGACATACCGGGTCTCGCCGAGCGCGCGGTGACGATGAAATCACTCGGCGATGCGATCGGGCTGCGCAACCTGATGATCGAGCATCTCGAGGAGGCGGACTTCGAGTGCAACGCCGGCATACGACAGCCGCTGCTCACGTTCGTGGTGGCCGGCGGCGGCTTCGCAGGCGTCGAGACGGTTGCCGCGATGAACGACTTTCTCCACGCGGCAATCCGGTTTTATCCGTCGCTGTCCCGGCAGCATGTTCGGGTCGTCGTCGTACATGCTGGGCAGACACTGCTGCCGGAACTCGGTGAACAACTCGGGAAGTACGCGGAGCGTCAGCTAGCGGCGCGCGGGGTCGAGATTGTACTCGGTTCACGAATAGTGGGACTGGCGAACGACGCCGTGGTGCTGGCGAATGGGCGCGTCGTCGACGCGCGCACGATTGTCTGGACGGCAGGAACCTCCGCCAATCCGGTCACGGACAACCTGCCCTGCGAGAAGCAGCGTGGTCGCATTCTGGCCGACGAGTTTCTCCGCGTTCCAGGACTCGATGGCGTGTGGGCGCTCGGCGATTGCGCCGTCGTGCCCGACCGTACAACCGGAATGGCCTATCCGCCAACCGCACAGCATGCGCTGCGGGAGGGCGTCGTGGCGGCGCGCAACATTGTGGCATCCATGCGCGGCGCTCCGCTCGTGCCGTTCCAATTTTCGACGATCGGGCTGCTCGCGTCGATTGGACGACGGACGGGAGTCGCGAACATCCTCGGGGTCAACTTCTCGGGTTTCGTTGCATGGTGGTTGTGGCGCACCGTCTATCTCCTGAAGCTGCCGCGGTTGGAGAAAAAGATCCGCGTGGCGTTCGACTGGACGCTCGATATCCTGTTCTCGAAAGACGTCGTTCAGTTCGCGACGCATCGTGCGCCGACCATCTCGCGCGCCGAATCCCTCAGTGACGACGGATCGTCGCCGGCGGAGCTTCCCGTTCAATCGCCACGAAACGCCGCGGCGTGATTCTGCGCGAACCCGACGACTGAGCGTGTGGACCTCGCGCTAGGCTAACCGTGCTCGCTGCGCTGTTCGTCGTCGGCGCCCGGCCGCTCGGCCGGAGGCGTTGATGTGGCGATCGCGCGCGCGATCCCCGCCGGAGCAGGGGCGGGCCCGCTGCCGGCGGGCCATCCCTCCCGCTGACGGCGACGGTCTCCGTCCCCTTCCTCCGTCTGGTCGTGGAACAGGATCTGTCGCGTGGGAAATGGCAGATCCACGCCCGCCTCTGTCAGCCGCTGCTTGATCTGCGTGAGCACGGCACTCTGTGCCAGCAGCACGTCGCTCATCCGTGAATCGCTCCACCACCGCGCGCGCAGCGTGACGGTCGAGGCCTCGAACGCTGTCACGATGACGTCGGCGGCCGGTTCTTGTGACACGCTGGGCTCATCGCGCAGCACGCCCAGGATCACCTCCCGCGCGCGACCGATGTCGTCGCCGTAGCCGATGCCAACGTCGTACTGCATGCGACGGCGGGCGAACGCCGTGTTCACTGTGACCGCAGTGGTGTACAGGTCCGCGTTCGGAATAATCACCCTCCGGCCATCGTACGTCTTGATGAATGTCGCACGCGTCTCGATCTCCTCGACGGTGCCCTCGAACTGCTGGAAGATGATCTGATCGCCGACGCGGAACGGTCGTGTGATCAAGATGAGCAGGCCGGCAACGAAATTCTGGAAAATGTCCTTGAACGCGAAGCCGAGTGCCACGCCGCCGATGCCGAGCGTGCTAACGAGGTTCGCGGGCGTGAAGCTGGGAAACGCCGCGGTCAGCGCGATCAGGGCGCCAAGAATGACGATCACCGTTTGCGCCACCCGGCCGACGACGATCTCCAGGGTGCGCTGCTCGTCGTGCCGCCGGGCGATGCGCCGCGCCAGCCGACGCACGCTTCGCCCGGCCACCCAGAACACGCTCACGATCACCAGCGCCAGTGCGAGACGCGGTAGCGAGGCGAGAAAGCCGTCGATCAGGGCCTGAATCGTACGGGCAGGTGCGGAGAGGTCGATACCCATGGACTCGATGAAGGGGCCAGGACTACGTTGTGCGTTTCCGTTCCATGAGCGGCGAACGAAGCGACTTCGCTACCGCACTATCTGGCGGCCGAGGCCCCGAGACGCCGGATGAACGAACGCGCTCGTCGCGGGTCACGGGCGTGGAACGTACGCGCGCGCACCGCGTCCAACCAGCCGACCAGGCAGTGGTTGTGCCAACGGCTTGCCGAGCCTCGCTCTTGGACTGCGCGCGTCTCTCCCGAACCGGTCGAACGGAAGCAACACCCTCAACGAGCTCGATCAATGTGCACCGGGCAGAGCGCGCATCGAAGGCGTAGTAACAGCTTTCCTTCCGCCAGCCCGCGCGTCCACCGTGTCAACGCACGCGCGGGCAGCGA
>JBDTXZ010000244.1:0-5964 GCA_040005935.1 bacterium
CCTTCATCCAGTCTGGCGCCGGCGCTCCCTCGAGGTAGTGATCGAACCACTCGCCCATCCGCGTCGCGTAGTCCTTCATGTTCGCCGGTCGGGCAAGACCGTGATTCTCGCCCGCGTACTCGAGCATGATGACTTCCTTGCCGAGCTGACGGAGCGTGTTGTAGTACGTCACGCCCTGATTGAAGTCCACCGCGCCATCCTTGTCGTTGTGCAGGATGATGAGCGGTGTCTTCACATCCTTCGCGTGAAAGACCGGGGAGTTGCGAATGTACGCTTCGGTATTGTCGGTGAAGTTTCCGGTGAAGCGGCCTTGGCTCGACTCGAAGATGCCCTGGTTGGTGCTGCCGGTATTCCAGTAGATGGAGCTGTACATGCTCACCATGTCGGTGAGCGGCGCACCGGCAATGGCGCTCTTGAAGATGTTCGTCTGCGTCACGAGAAACGCTGTCTGGTATCCGCCCCACGAATGGCCCCACAATCCGACGTTTGACGAGTCGACAATACCTGTGGCGATCGCCGCTTTTACAGCGGGGACGACAGACCACACCGCCGACATGCCAGGATCGTTGAGCTTGTACACGATGTCTGGATCGAACACCACATAGCCCTTGCTCGTAAACAGCGTCGGGTTCGGTGCGCGCGTCTCATTCGGCGCAGCATAGGCATGCATGTTCTGCGAGCGCTTCTCGTAGATCGTCACGAGCATCGGGTACTTCTTGCCCGGCTGATAGTTCGCGGGCAGGTACAACGCACCCTGAAGTTTGTCGCCCTTCGCGCTCACGTAATCCACAAGGCGCGCACCAGGCGACCATGCGATCTGTCGCTGCTGCGGGTTGGCATCGGTGAGTTGCCTCTCGCTCCCGAACGTCGCATTGGCGAGATGGTAGTCTGGAAATTCTGCGTACGTCTGCTTCGTGAAGAGGAAGACATCAGCATCGCGCGCCTTGAGGAAGCTGAGCTTCGCGTCGTCGAACACGAGGTTCGTCGCGCCACCCTTGCGACCGTCAACGCGTGACATGCCTTCCTTCTTCGTCCATTCACCGTACGTTGCGAAGTACAGCGGCTTCGAGAGATCGATGCCCTTCTCTTTTGGATCGAATACATAGCGACGCTGATAGTGCTTGCCCGTCTTCAGGCCGTCGCCCGTAAGATTGATTGCCGACCCTCCGCGTGTCGGGACTTTCCATGCGTCCCATCCGTCAGTCAGGATCACCGCCGACCCATCGTTCGACCAACCCATCGGCGCGAACGGTGGCGGCACAAGGTTGTTGTGGTCGTCCGCCGTGTCGCCAAACACGGCGGGCACGCCGCGCGTGATGGTGCGCGTTTGCCCAGTCGACATGTCGAGCACGTGATAGTTCGTATCCATGCCGAAGTAGAGCAACTGCGAACCATCGGGCGACGCTGATGCGAAGCCAAGATGCTTCTCGAGTGCGCGCTTTCGCACGCCGGTCTTGAGGTCGATGGTGTAGACGTCCTGGTAGTTGCGCCCGTTGTAGCTCGACACCTGCTGATACGCGCGGTTATCGGTGCCGTATGCGTACCTGTCGCGCGGTGCAATGGTGACCTGACGCAGGCTATCGTCGGACAGGCGAATCACCGTACCCTCGGCGAAGCGATATTCGGAGAGATAGCTGTAGCTCTTGTCCTGCTGCTCCTGCACGATTTGCTGCGACTGTAAACGAGGGTCCTTCCAGTGCCAGAGGATGAGCGACGGCGAGTCGTCGTCGGGTGACACGACGGGTTGGTTGACGGCGCCTCCAGCGCCCGGCGCGCCCGCCTGGACGACGGTCGGCCGAGTCGTCGCGGCGTCGGCGAGCACCGCGGCCGCCGGCTGCTTCTTCTTCGCGTCTCGAACACCAAAGTACACAGCGGAAAAATCGTCGGCCCAGCGCGGTGTGCGCTCCGCACTGATCTGCATGCCCGCCGGGAAACCCGCCGTCTTTGCTTCTATCAGGGTGCGCGCGGGAAGGCCGCGTGCAAAGCCTGTAAACGTGACGAGCGAGTACACCGTGTCTTTCGCAGCGCTGTCTGGGAGACCGCGCAACAACGCGAGCGCAAGACCGCTGTCCGCCCACGCAAGCCGCCGATAGAGACTCCGGTCGCTGTCGAGCGACTTCACGACGTCTGTCTTCATGTTGCGCAGTTGCACGCCGTTGCCGAGCCGGTCGCGCGCGTCGATGGTGTAGGCCAGGTAGTCGCCGGAATCATCGAACGCGAACTCGGCGACATTGCCGACGTTCACCATCTCGCCGGTGCCCAGGTTGTAGAGCAGCAAGTCCGTTCCGTCGACACGAGGAACCGCCGCACTCGTGGCACCGGTGCCGGGGGGAGTCGCACCGGCGCCGGCGTCCGCAGGATACGCCTGCATCGCGATCCAACCCCCCTGCTCACCTGAGAACGAAAAGCGGCGCACCTTGTCGAATTCTTTCTTCTCGCCGGTCGCAAGGTTGAGCACGCCGAGCTTGTTGTACGTCGGCTTGCGCTGCGTGCGGAGTCGCTTGGCTTCCTTCGCGGTCGGATAAATCGTGAACGCGACGAAGCGACCATTGTCCGCGATCACGACAGCCGACCCCGTGACAGGAGCAGCCCCGCCAGTCGGTGCGGGAACCTCGCCAATCTGAAAGCGGTGTTCCTTACTCTCGCGCGTTGACCGAATCACGACTTCGGCGTCACCGTCATTGGGCGCGAGCTGATACGCAAACCACCGCCCATCCCGCGACACACTGGGGACGCGTATGCTCTTCCACCCCTGAATGTCGGCGGTGGATAACGAGCGCGTCGCGACCGTTGTCGACGCCGTGCCTTGTGCCGCCACGCTGGCTGTTGGAACAGCGAAGATCAGCGCGACGACAAGCGGCCGCGCGTGGAATGCGGGTGTGATTGGCATCGATGCAACTCCCTGGTCAACGAACGCTTGGCCCCGAAAGGCATTCGCTGACAAGTATGGAGATGGCGACGCCGCCTCACTAGACGGAAGCGCTACGACTTCTCGTCAGCTGCATCTTCCCCTTCTTCACCGTGCTCGACGATGTCGCCGGTCGTAAAGAGGATCTCCTTCAGGACCGCGCGCCACACCGGCTTCTTTCGGAGCAGGAACTCGAGATCCATGCCGAAATGCTTCATCTCCTCCTGCTGCGCGTTCTTCATGATCGCCTTTGCCTGCCGATCCTTCTCGAGCGAAATGCGCTGCTCGTACCAGCCGATTGCCTCGGCTTCTTCGGTCAGTGACGTGATCATGCGCGCGAATGTGCGTGTGCTCGCGGACAGCTCGTTCGCGGGTTCGTGGTACTGTTCAAAGCCCATGGGAGTATCTCGTAGGGGAGGATGGCGCTCGCCCAGCGACCGCGCGGGGCGCCCAGCCCAAGGCAGTTACCGGGCCACGCCGCACGTACTTTCGTGACGCGACCGCCCACTTCGCAAGACGCGCGGAATCTTCAGATGGCGCGTTGAACCGCACGGTGAGGTAGCCACCATTGTGCGGCCAGTGGAGCCGCGGCCGAGGACCCGCGCCGATCCGCCACATCCGCGTAAATCCGCGTGCGCTCCGGACAGAGGACACACCGCGTGGGTTGACAGCGCCGGCTTGGTAGAGCCTGACACGCGCTCCGCTCGGCGGGATGACAGAATGGAGGGGTGCGCTGACCCGTTGAAGCCCCGTTGCCTTTGTTTTTGTAGTCGCGTTTGGCCCGTTGTCGGCCAATACTGGCATGGAACACGGAAAGTCGAGGCAGGGTAGCAGGCAGATGGGTCACTCTGGCATACGCGGCACATCAACGATCGCCATCGCGACGCTTCTCGCCTCCGCGTCGATCGCCGGCGCCCAGGTCGCTCCCCCTACTGCAGCGCGAGTGGGACGAGACACCGTCATTCGCGAGTATCGCGGCGCGTATCAGCGCGGCTTCGAGCAGAGTTGGTTCGTCCCCTGCGACGCACCCTCGCCCGACGACAAGCTCTGGTGGGTGACGCTCACCGATCAGGCGTTGCTCCAGCGCGACAGCGTTCTGGCGAAGATCATCAAGGAGAAAACGGAGGGTCTCATCGTCCGCTGGCGCGCAACGGTCAGCCCGCGAATGCCCGCCGGAATGATGGGTCGCGGCACGCGCTACATGCTGGTGACCGAAATCATCGAGATCAAGCCGATGCCCGAGACAGGCGCGTGTCCACCAGAGCGCGCATCGTGAGCCGGATCGCTCCTTAGTGAATTTTGTCGAACGGAATGTTGCCGATTCCGTATTCCTTCCAGTCCGCATAGTCGAAGTGCCACCATTCGCTCTGAACCACGGCGAATCGCTCGGCTTCCATGAAACGGCGCAGCAAGTCGCGATGCCATCGCTGGCGCGATGTCCCACCGGGGTATCTCGCTGCCGCACGATCGGTCGTCTCGTCGTACGTGCTCACCATGTCGATCGGCGCACCAGTCGACAGATCATACAGCGTGATGTCGACGGCCTCGCCGCGATTGTGCTTCGAGCCTTGCGCCGGATCCGCAACGAAGATGTGCTTGTCCTCGGGCGCTGCGTCCCAGAACATCTTCGTCACGGACCAAGGTCGATAGCCATCGTGGACAAGCAATCCAAATCCTCTCGCGCGAAGCGCTGCACTCACGCGCACGAGCGCCTCGGCGGCAGGCCGCTGCAAAAACGCCCGGGCCTCAGTGTAAAACGGCACTCCAAACAGATTGTTGGTCGTCGCGTAACGGATGTCGAGCTTGATGGTGGGATCCAGCTTTACGAGCTCCACAAGATCCGTCGGCCGAAACGGCCCCGCCTCCGCCGGTGGCGACGCGGCAAGCGCCTCGCGGCGCACATCGGCGAGCGGACGCACCGGCGTGATCACAAGCTGATTTCCAGATTCCGGACCAATCTGCCGACGCGCGAATAACGTACCGCCAAGTGAAACGCGTGTCGCGCGTCCCGCCGGCGTGCGCGTAAACACCACGGGCATACTGACGTCGTTCGGTTTTACAGCATTGAACGAGTCAGACGTGACCTCGACAAGCGCTGCGTCCGCAACAGGCTTTCCGCCACGCACCACGAGCGCACCGTCGCACTCCATCACAATGAGGATGTTACTGTCCGGGCCATACTCGCCGATGAGTCCGAGCCACCGAGTCTGCGGCGCTGGCGGCGCGGGGTCGGAGACGGACGCAGCAACGGTGCCTTGCGCGGGCGACGTCGCGCGACAGGCCGCAAGCACGAGCATCGCGGCCGTCAACACAGCTCGGCGACTTTGCGATATCACCAGGGGTCGGATGGGCATGCGCCAAGATATCCCATGGTGTCACGACGAGCGAGCACCAACACTGTCGTCCTGGCGCGAGCGGGAGTGAGTCGAAGGACCTGCACCCGTCACCGCACCCAATTATCCGCCGATCCGAATCCTCAATCCGTGAATTCGATACGGCGCAGTGCGATCGGCCATGACACTCACGACAGTCACGCCTTGTTGCGCCGACTTCAGTGTCATCTCGAAGGGCCCGTCATCGAACATCTCGATGCGCTCGATGGTGATGTCGCCGAGGCTTTCGTGAATGCCACCGATGCGCTCCAGGCGTTCGTCGAGCGTCGGGCCGCCCGCCTCGGTCACGAAATTCGCGGTAATCAGGGTGCGCAAACCGGCGCGATCGTCCGAGTTGATCATCGTGACCAGCTCCGTAAGCACCTGCGCGAGCAGGGCGGGAGCGGGTTTGCCTCCCGGCCGCCGCGCAACCGCCTCGCCGGTGTCACCGTCCGGATGTGGCAGGCCGAGTACGTTACCGATTTCGCGACGAATCATCGGCGCCTTGAATGCCGCGTTCGTCGACGCAATGATGATCTCCGTTTGCATCCCCGGAAATCGATCATAGAGGAAGAACGCCACGCCATCCGAACCTGCCAGGCCGATCGGTTCATTCGGGTTGAACCGCAGCGCTCTCGTCGCCGGTGTCATGAGCTTGTCGCTCTCGAACAAGCTCTTGTAGAA
>JBDTXZ010000245.1:0-5962 GCA_040005935.1 bacterium
TGGCACGACGTTCGGCTGGTCGCCGCCGTCGGGAATCACATAGTGCGAGCGCTGCTGCAGCTCCATGTGCTCGCGGTGGAATTCCCAGGCCTGCGCCATCAGCATGACGGCGTCGAGTGCGCTCTTGCCGCGCCACGGCGCGCCGGCAGCGTGCGCGCTGGAGCCCTTGAACTTGAAGATCGCAGAGATGAGCGCGTTGGAGCTCGACTGTCCCCACGAGACACCGAAGTCGCTGCTCACGTGCGTAAAGAGCGTGATGTCGACGTCCTTGAACACACCGGCGCGAACGAGCCACGCCTTACCCGACATGAGCTCCTCTGCGACGCCCGGCCACAATACGAGCGTGCCCGGAATGTGGTCGCGCTCCATGATCTTCTTCACGACGATTGCCGCCGCGATGTTCAACGGCATGCCGGAGTTGTGTCCCTCGCCGTGCCCCGGTGCGCCGACGATCATCGGATCCTTGTAACCGACGCCAGGCTTCTGGCCCGCTTGCGGGATGTCGTCGATGTCGCTGCCGAGCGAAATGACGGGTTTGCCGGATCCCCAGCGCGCCACGAATGCAGTTGGCAGTCCGGCAACGCCGCGCTCCACCTTGAAGCCATTCTCCTCAAGCAGCCCGGTCAAATACTTCGACGTCTCGACTTCCTGAAAGCCAAGTTCGCCGTAAGAAAAGACTTGATCGACCATGACCTGGATCATCTTCGCCTTGGCATCGATCTCCTTGACGGCTTCGGCCTTGAGCGCGTCGAGTCGAGGCGTGCTGGCGTACTTGTACTTGATGGAATCCGCCGCGCCACCGTCACTGCGTTGTGCCTTTGCAGCGAATAACGGAGTTACCATCAGGGTACAGGCTATGGCGAAAGAGATGCGACGAGCCGAGTATCGAGCCATGTCGAGCGGACTCCAGATGTTGGGATACGAGCCGAGGGGAGGTTTGGAACAATCTCGATGCAGAGAATAACGTCCCAAGCGGGAAACCGCAGGAGCCGGAACTGCGACTTCGTTACGGGGCGCGCGACCTTTCTTCGCGATGGGTGAGGGCTATCTTTTTTCAGGCAGGCTGCGAGGGGTAACGACCTCTTCGCGTGTCGACGTTTCGGACGCACGGAACCAAGGCCACCAATTTCTCTCGGCGTGCTCGCATGGAAGAGCAACTGATCGGCACCATGTTGACGCTGCCCCCCGCCGACATCGAGGACGGGGGTGCGCCGATGCTGGTCGCCGTCGAGGCCACGCGGTTGCTGCGCGAGGTGCGTGGCATCGGCCGATACGTGCGCGCCTTGCTGCCCCGCCTGGTTGCTTTGCGTCCCGGGCTGTCGCTCGCGCTGTTCGTCAAGAACCAGCGCGACGTCGAAGCGCTGGAGCCGGTGTTCGCAGCCATTCCGTCGCTCCGGGATCGGGTCGACATCCGCCCCGTGCGCGAAATGACCCGGTCGGGTGCTGACGTGTTCTGGTACCCGTGGAATACGGCGAGCCCCACTCCCCCTCGTGGTGCCGTGATCGCGACGATTCACGACATTGTCCCCATCGCGCATCCCGATCCGCGGCTGAGAGGTTGGCAGAAGAACCTGCGCTGGCGCCGGCGGTACGCTGCGACTGCGAGGCGCTCCACGCTCATCATCGCCGACTCGCAGTTTACCGCCGACGAGATTCACCGCATGCTCGGCGTGCCCCGCGAGCGCATGCGCGTGGCGCTCCTCGCGGCTGATGACTTCGCCATCCCATCCGCGGATGGCCACGCGGAGGTACTCGCGCGGCTCGGAGTACGCGCGCCGTTCGTGCTCGCTGTTGGCGCGGCCGATCGACGGAAGAATCTCGCGCTCCTCGAGCGCGCGATGCCTCGCGTCGTGGCCGAGCATCCCGGCACGAGGCTCGTGTTGGCCGGTCCGCGACGAGATCCGCTACCGCTCGTTCCAGACGCGGTTTGGCGCCAAACGCTCGGATTCATCAGCGACGATGAGCTCGCCGCGCTGTATCGTATGGCAAGTGTGTTGGTCATGCCGTCGACGTACGAAGGCTTTGGGCTCCCGGTGCTCGAGGCGATGCGTTTGGGAACACCGGTCATTTGTGCACGCGGATCGTCGCTCCCGGAAGTGGCTGGCGACGCCGCCTTGTGGGTCGATGGGGAGGACGACGCGGACCTCGCGGCGAAAATCGGCAGCGTGCTGTCGGACACTCGCGTGAGCTCCGCCATGCGGCTCGCGAGTCTCGAGCAGGCGTCACGCTTCTCGTGGGACGAGACGGCGCGCCAGACCATCGCCGCGTTCGAAGAGGCGATGGAAATGGCGCAGGTGCCTGTTCGCCGGTAGTCGCGGCTGTCATCCCGCACGAGCGAGCGCAGCGTGCGAGTGTCGGGATCTATCCCTGTCGCGCCTAGACGGGCAACATGCAGCAAGTATGGTAGTTCCCGACATTCGCTACGCTCATGCGGGATGACATCGCCCGTACGATGATAGGTCAGGGCAGCGCCTTCACTCCATCCAGCTGTTGAATCGTTGCGATGGACGCAGGCCGCTCCTTGCGGAGCCGCGCGGAGACGACCTCCGCCTGCTTGAACGCGCGTAGGACATTCTCGCCCGCGAGCTTTCGTAAATCCGCGTCCGACCACCCGCGACGCGCCAACTCCGCAAAGAGCATCGGGAACTTCGAGACGTCCTCGAGGCCGACGACGGTTTCGGTGATGCCATCGAGGTCACTGCCAATGCCGACGTGATCGACGCCCGCCACTTTGCGCACGTGATCGATCGCGTCCGCGACATCGGAAAGCGTGGCCTTCGGGCGCGGATGGGACGCGCGCCACGACGCGAATTCACGCCGCTGCGCGAGCGTGTCGCCTGGAAATCGCCGGCGAAGATCCGTGTTCGCGCGTTCGATTTGCGCGTCGTCGTCAAACACCACCTTGGAGGTGAATACGGTGACGAACGGCACCATCACCACACCGCCATTTTTTGGAAGCCGGCGCATGATGGAGTCGGGCACGTTGCGCGCGTGATCCACGAGCGCGCGGGCACCGGAGTGCGAGAAGATCACGGGCGATGCCGTGACGTCGAGCACGTTGCTCATTACGCCAGGCGACACGTGGGACAAGTCGCACAGCATGCCGAGCCTGTTCATCTCGCGCACCACTTCCCTGCCAAATGACGTCAAACCCCCGTGTCGCGCGGTATCGAGCGCGGCGTCGGCCCAGTCCAGGGTGACGTTGTGCGTGAGCGTCATGTAGCGCGCGCCGAGATCGTAATAGGAGCGCAACACTTCGAGTGAATTCTCGATGGCGTGACCGCCTTCCATGCCGAGCAACGAACCCACCTTATGCGCGGCAAATGCACGGCGCACATCCGCCGTGGACGTCGCGAACATGAGGCGGTCGGGATACTTCGCGATCATTCGCCGCGCGAGCTGGATCTGCTCGAGTTGCGCGCGTGCGTACCCAGGCACGCTGCTCACCTTCCCGTTGCGCTTGTAGTCGCTCGCGTCTGGCTCGCCGGGAATGTAGACGGACCAGAACTGCGCGCCGACCATTCCGCTCGCCAGGCGATCGAGGTCCGTCATGCCTGGCGTGCGTTTGCGCAGGTCGTACGCCTCGAGATCGTTGGCGTGGAGCGTGTCTTCGCGAATGCGCCACGGCAAATCGTTGTGTCCATCTACCAGCGGCGTCGTGCGCAGCACTGCCTTCGCGCGCGCAAGATACGGATCGCCGTTCTGCGCATGGAGCGGCGTGGTCAGCGCGGCCAGCAAGACTGCGACGATGATTGGCCGCGAATCGCGCCAACCCAGTGCAGATCCTTCGACTCGCTGCGCTCGCTCAGGATGACAACATAGGGAATTCACAGAGGTCTCCGAAAGAGAAACGAACTGCCATCAGGGATTTCGCGGAAACACGCGGGCACTGCTCGTCGCGTATGCCAGCGTGGGTTGATTCATTGTTGCGGTAGCCACTCGCGGCGGTGGCGAAAACGCCTTTCGATTCTTCACCAGGATGAATGCACCCATCAACACAAGGAATATCGCAAATGCCCGTTTCAGTGACCGTTGCGACACGTAGCGCACCAGGTACGTGCCAGCAATGATTCCCAGCACCGCGACGAAGGTGAACCCGACCAGGAATCGCCGCGGTATCACCACCTGACCGAAATAGCCCGCATATCCCGACGCGCAATTCATCGCGATCACGAGCAACGATGTGCCGACCGCTTGCTTCATCGGCACGCGCGCCAGCAGCACCAGTGCCGGGACCACAAGAAAGCCGCCGCCTATGCCGACGATACCTGTCATCAACCCGACGGCTAGCGCGGTGGGGACGAGCAATGCGACCGACATGGTGTGTCCGGCTGCGGCGTCCTGTCTCACCGACGGCTCGCGGTTCACGGAGCGAAACATCGAGACGGCAGCGACAAGCATGACGACGGCCAGCAGCGAGAGCTGCACAGCACCGTTGAGATGGTGAGCGAGGCGCGCACCCACATACGCCCCCGCCATTGCGACGACGCCAAACAGCGCCGCCGTACGGAGGTCGATGTTGCCGGTGCGCCAATGCGCGAGCGCGCCGACAAAGCTCGTGACGCCCACGACGGGAAGGCTCATCACGATCGCCTGTTTGGGATCGAAGCCGAGCACGTACACGAAGATCGGCACCGTGAGGATCGATCCGCCGCCGCCCATGAGGCCGAGCGACAGTCCGATGAGCGCGGCGAGAGCGTATGCGAGGAGGAACATCGCGGCGGAATGTAGCCGCCGTGACTCCGTTACGTCATGGCGGCGCCAATCACTCCGCCGTCGCCCGCATGGGCTTCAGCGCATTCGCCCACCTGAGCAATTCATCGAGCATGACGACGGCTGCCTTCCCCTGCACCTCGCCGGGTGAGAAAATACCCGTTTCCTTGTCGATGTGCTGCGCGAAGAACGGTATGGACACCGCTTCGAACATCGGCATCATCTTGAGGGTCGTGACGAGCTGCTTAGTCATCTGCACGCCGCGCGTTCCACCGGACACGCCGCCGTAGCTCGCGAACCCGACGGGCTTGTACGCCCATTCCTGCACCAGACACTGGAGCGCGTTGACGAGAGACGCTGGCGTGCTGTAATCGTACTCCGGGGTGACGATCACATACGCATCGGCGCGGTCGATAAGCGCGCTCCACGCCTTTGTGTGCTCGTGCTCATACTTCCGGAAGCGCGGATGATTCGGTTCGTCGAGCAGCGGCAAGTTGACGATTGCGAGGTCCACGAGCTCGACGTCGAACTGTGCGTGGCGCGTTGCACATTCGACGAACCATGCGCCCACGGCGCCGCCGAGGCGTCCTGCTCGCGTACTGGCGATGATGACCTGGAGCGTGAGCTTTTGCACGGTCGTTCACGATTTCGCGGGAAGGTTGCGAGGCGCCCCGCTCGGGGGACCTGCGATCGATACTGGTGTATGAGAATCCATCTCGACAGAGTGCACGCTACATGCCGACGACTGTTTTTCCGCTGTGACGACAGCGCGGCGATGCGGGTTGGCCATCATGACGCAACGCGCGTCGAGACGGTTCGCGCGAGCGGTGCAGAAGCGGACATTCACTCGCTGCGCCACATCGGGCGATTCACCGAGGCACTTCATGCGCAACACCTGCATACTTTTCAGCGTCGCAGTCCTTCTCTCGGCATGCTCGCGCGCGACATCAGCGCCATCCGACGTTGTGCCTGGCCAATCGTTTCAACTCGTCGAGGGGCAGTACGCTCGGGTGAGCAACACCACGGTCGCCTTGCAATTCGTCGGCGCCAACGACTCGCGCTGCCCATCTGACGTGGTCTGCATTGCTGCCGGAGAGGCGGTGATCGCGCTCGCGTTCAACGGTGCGGGTGCGGATCGAACGGATACGCTCAAGCTGGTGACGAAGCCGAATTCCACGACGTACGGCGGGTACCTGTTCGAAGCGACGGACCTTTTGCCCTATCCAAAGTCGCAGGGGACGGTCCCCGG
>JBDTXZ010000246.1:0-5957 GCA_040005935.1 bacterium
TCGCAATCGCGCGCTCACTCGGCGCTCTGGTGAGATGATGCTCGTCGCGCGGAAGGCCCACACGTAGGGTAGAGCGCCAAGTCGTTGTCATTGTTGCAGCGGGGCGAACAGCCCGATCCCTTCCATCCGCTGCAGAGACCGGACAATGCATCACGACGACCATCACGACGACTTCGGGGGCCTCCATCGCGACCTCCTGCAAACTGGCGCCTCCATGGACCGCCGCAAGGCGCTTTGTCTCGCCGCGAAGCTCGGTATGGGCTTTGGTGCGTTCCAACTGTTCGGCTGCGCCGCGAGCGATTCGACACATGGTCTCGCAACGGACACGGCCGGTAGCCTGTGCAGCAAGATTCCCGACGAAACGGCGGGACCTTTTCCGGGCGAAGGATCCAACGGGCCGAACGTGCTCAATCAAACGGGCGTGGTGCGCAGTGATATTCGCACGAGCTTCGCTGGTCTTAGCGGGACCGCTGGCGGCGTACCGCTCACCATCGCGCTGTCGCTCGTATCGGCATCGACGTGCGCGCCGCTCGCGAACTATGCTGTGTACGTCTGGCACTGCGACCAACTCGGACGCTACTCGCTCTATTCGTCTGGCGCCACGAACCAGAACTATCTCCGTGGCGTGCAAGCGGCAGACGCCAACGGGGCGGTGATGTTCACATCGATCTTTCCTGCCTGCTACTCCGGACGCTGGCCGCACATTCACTTCGAGGTGTATCGCACGCTCGCCGCAGCCACGAGCGTAGGCAACAAGATCGCCACGTCGCAGATGGCGTTGCCTAAATCGGCGTGCGACCTCGTGTACGCGACACCGGGATACTCGGCGAGCATCAGCAACTTGTCACAGGTGTCGCTGGCGACGGATGGCGTGTTCAGCGACGGCTCGTCGCTCGAGCTCGCGACGGTGTCAGGCAGCGTGGCCAGTGCGCTCACGGCGACAATCACGGTCGCAGTCTCCGCCTAAGACTATTCAGGCACCGTGAATCGCTGTTGCATGCCCAGTGCGTAGTGCCGAGGCACTGCGTTGGCTCCGATGGTTTCGACGGAACACAGTGCAACGTAGTTCCCTGGCTCCAATTGGAGCGGCACCCAGACCTCAGCTCCCGCGGCGAGCGCCGATGTGCCAGCGACAGGCACCGCGGGTGCATTTCCCACTTCGCCGGCGTTCTTCCACGCGTAGTAGTCGTCGGCCTTCTTGCCCGCCTCCAGCCGGAGGATGGTTATTTCATGTTCGTGCCGGCCGCGATTCATTACGTGCAACATTGCTGCTCCACGACGCGCGGTCATCGGGCCGATTGAGTAGTCGCTCAGCACGACGTCTTGTGCATCTCGCGGTAGGTCGTGCGGCGCGTCCGGTCCTCGCGCCTGGAACTCGGCGGCGAATCCCGCGAGCGCATCGTCGCGATGCCAGGAGAGCACCAAGTAGCGACCCTCGGTCAAGCGCAGCATGACGTCCAGGGAATCGCCGGGGGCAACGAGCGTCGGGCCTCCTACGTCGTGCGAGAACGCGGGGTATTCCTCACCGGCGCGCGCCTTGGCCAGGTAGTTGGACAGCGTGCCCTCCGCACCGGTGAGCCGCGTGAGGTTCGCTTCGTGCCACGACGTGTCGCGGTTGACCAGCCGTACGCGAACCAGCCCAGTCGTGGTCGTGCTCTGGATATCGAAGCGAGACGCGCGTGCCTCGATGCGAATCAGCGGCGGATCGCTCGGCGAACAGCCGCCAGAGGGCACCAGCGCTCCAAGGAGCGCGGCCTGCCAGCATCGACGGTACGTGTAGTGGCGCATCCGAGCTCCTTTGGCGTGTCGCGTAAGTGTGCGTTGTTTCCGGACACGCCGGAAGTCGACGAACGGTGCAACAGCCCGAACGCCTATGCAAACTCCCGAAGTATCTCGGCGAGGACAGCAGTCGCCTCACCAATGCGTCGTTCGCTCCATCCACCGAACCCGAGCAACAGTCCGCTGCGTGTTGCCGAGCCTGCGTAGCATGTCGAGAGCGCTGTCGCCGTTAGACCGCGCTGCACCATGCGCTCCACGACGGCAACATCATTCACCCCATTCGCAAGCAGCGTGGCGATATGAAGCCCGGCGTCGGCATTGTGAACTGTAAGCAGGCCATCACAGTGTCGCGCGAGTCCAGCGAGAAGCGCCTTTCGCCGACTGAGATACAGCGTTCGCATGCGACGCAGGTGTCGCGCGAAGTGTCCTTCGTTTAGAAAATCCGTGAGCGCGAGTTGATACAACGTGGGTGAAAAGAGGTCGAACGCCTCGCGCGCGTCGATGAAGTCGTTCCATAGGGTCGATGGAACAACGACATAGCCAATGCGAAGTGCAGGGAAGAGCACTTTACTGAATGTCCCGACGTACACGACGCGCGCATGGTCGTCCATTCCCTGAAGCGCACCGAGCGGACGGCTGACGTAACGGTACTCACTGTCGTAGTCATCCTCGATGATCCACGCATTGCGTCGGCCCGCCCAGTCCAGCAACGCCAGCCGTCGTGCTGCGCTCATCGAGGCGCCGAGTGGGTATTGATGGGACGGCGTGACGTAGGCGGCGCGGATGCGGTTGCCGAGTGCTGCGAGTGCGGAGACGTCGACGCCATCATCGTCTACCGAGACGGGCACGATCTGCGCACCCGTGGTTCCCAACGCGACGCGGGCGCCTTGATAGCCGGGTTCCTCAATTGCCACCGAGTCGCCGCGCTTGAGCAGGACGGACGCGCAAATTCGCAGTGCTGCCTGCGACCCTGACACAATGAGCACCTGATCGGCCTCACACCGCACCGCACGCGCCGTTCGCAAATGCTCGGCGATCGCTGAACGCAATGCACCAAGTCCGGCAGGGTTGCCGTACGCCATGAGCGCCGGCTTCATGGCATGAGCGTGCCGCGCAACGAGACGCGCCCATGTCGTATGCGGGAATGCGCTGAGCGCCGGCAGGCTCACGCGAAATGGCTTGAGGCCGCCTTCACCGCGAGTCCGGCCCTTGGCGGGCGACCCGCGCTTCGCAGGCGTCGCCGAGGAGCGAGACGAAAGTGGTATGGAACGCATCACGTCGTCGGGCATCGCCGCGCTGACGAAGGTTCCGGAGCCCACGCGTCCGTCGAGATAGCCTTCGTGCAGCAGTTGATCGTAGGCGGTGAGCACCGGCAGACGCGAGACCTTGAGCTCCGTGGCGAGCGTGCGCGTCGACGGTAGACGTTGCCCAGGCCGAAGTGAGCCGCTGAGTATGGCGTGGCGCACGCCGTCGTAGATCTGTTGATGTAGTGGGACGCCTGCCGCGCGATCAATCGGCACATGAGCCAGGATGTCCGGCGCTGTCGCCACCTTGGTTCGGCGAGATACTCCGGAAGTGGTCATGTCAGGAATGTAACAAGTGGCGCTTGTGAGCATACCGCTTTGTGGAGACGTTGCGTGCATGATCACCGACGACGGTTCACACGACTTCGACTTTCTGCATGGATCGTGGCGTGTCCACAATCGCAAGCTGCGGCAGCGGCTTGCCGGCTCGACGGACTGGATCGAGTTCGAGGGAAGGGCCGTCGAGCGTCCGTTGTGGGACGGGCAAGCCAATATCGAGGAGTGGGAGGCAGACATGCCATCGGGCCGCGTACGTGGCCTGGCACTTCGCCTGTTCAACCCGCATTCGCGCCAGTGGTCGATCCATTGGTCCGGCAGCGACACGGGAACGCTCGACAATCCCGTGACCGGCGAGTTTCGCGAACGTCGCGGGGAGTTTTACGGCACGGACACCTGTGATGGACGACAGATCCTCGCGCGCTTCGTGTGGACGTCGAATGGAGCGGACGTGTGCCAATGGGAGCAGGCCTTCTCCCCGGACGGTGGCAGGACGTGGGAGACGAATTGGATCATGGAGTTCAGTCGTGCGCGTTGAGTCGCTCGTCATGCCTGACGTGGAAGTTGTGCACGCGAGACACAAGGACGCTGACATCGTGGCGCCGCTGTTCGATTTGTACCGGCAGTTCTATGGCGCCACATCAGACGTCACGGCGGTGCGAGCGTTTCTCGCTCACCGCTTGATGCGCAACGAATCCGTCGTGTTGCTCGCACGATACGGGACGGAGAGAAGCACTGCGATTGGTTTCGTGCAGCTCTATCGATCGTTCTCCTCTTTGGCCCTCATGCCGACCCTCGTCCTTAATGACCTGTTCGTGGCGAGCAATTGCCGCGCGCGCGGTGTGGGAAGGCGCCTGGCAGAAGAGGCCATCGCATTCGGTGTGCGTGCTGGTGTCTCCATGATTGAGCTTGCCACGCAGCACACGAATCAGCGGGCGTTGGCACTCTACGAATCACTGGGCTTCGTGCGGGATACGGAGTTCGTTCACTTGAGTCTCGCACTGCCGGCATCAACGCATTTACGGAATGACTGATCCAATCGAGCACGCACGCGGGATGATGTCACGCTTACGAGGCGCTTTCGTCGCGTCCGGCGCCCTGTGCGCCGTTGCCCTTGGAGGATTCGCCTTGCACTCGCCGGTCTATTCGCCTGTCATCGAACTGCGTCAATACACATTGCACGCCGGAAAGCGCGACGTGTTGATCGACTTGTTCGACACCGAGTTCGTCGAGCCTCAGGAATCACTCGGCATCAAGATTGTCGGGCAATTCAGGAATCTGGACGACCCGAACAAGTTCGTGTGGATACGCGGCTTTCCCGACATGCCGGCGCGCGCTCAGGCGCTCGCGGACTTCTACGGTGGCCCCGTGTGGAAGGCACATCGGACGGCCGCGAATGCGACGATTATCGACAACGACAACGTCCTCCTGCTGCGACCTGTGCACCCGGAATCAGGGTTTGCCATCGAGAAGAACGACCGTCCGGCTGCGGGGGTGACAGGCAGTGGACGCGGTCTCGTGGTGGCGACCATCTACCACCTCGACCCGACGGACGAAAAGGAATCCGAGTTTGTCGCCTTCTTCGAGCGCACAGTGACGCCGTTGCTCACGCGCGCCGGCGCGCCCGTCATCGCGTCATTCATTCCCGAACGAGCAGCGAACACCTTTCCCAAGCTTCCGGTGAGGGAAGGAGAGCATGTGTTCGTCTGGTTCTCGCGCTTTACCGATGCAAACGCGTACGAGCAGTACAAGACGACGCTCGCGGCATTACCCGGGTGGCGCGATTCGGTGGAGGTGGAGCTGAGCTCGAAGATTCGCGAGCCGCAAACACTGCGGCTTTCACCCACGGCGCGCTCACTGGTCCATGACTGACATGAAGCGAACACTCCGCGCATTGTGCGGTTTGTTGTGCTGCGCGACCATCGGCCTGCGCCCCAGCGCGGCGTGTGCCCAATCCGCAACGAAGGCGCTGAGAGACGGGCAACACGACTTCGATTTTGAAATCGGCACGTGGCATACCCATCTCAAGCGGCTCGTCCATCCGCTCACTGGCTCGACGAAGTGGGTCGAATACGACGGCACGACCGTCGTCCGCAAGGTCTGGAATGGCCGAGGGAATATTCTGGAACTCGTGGCCGATGGTCCCGAAGGCCACTTCGAAGGACTCAACCTGCGGCTCTATAATCCGCAGTCGCACCAATGGAGTCTCAATTTTTCCAATGCGGCGAGCGGGACGTTGAGTCAACCGACAATCGGCGAATTCAAGAACGGCCGCGGCGAGTTCTACGATCAGGAGCCTCTCAACGGTCGAGCGATTCTGGTGCGCTTCGTGATTGTGAATATCACGCCGACATCGATTCGCTTCGAGCAAGCGTTTTCGGACGATGGCGGCAAGACGTGGGAGGTCAACTGGGTCGCGACGGACACGCGCGCGAAGCCATGATCGCTAATACAGCGCCGAGCGCAATGATCGCTCAGGGTGCGTGAGCGGACGGTGCAACGTGGGTCCGCGACGCACTGGTCAAATAGCGTGCGTCGAGTTCGCGAGCCGCCACTCTTTACACGCTCCGCAAATATTGATGCACGGAAAAAATCGCG
>JBDTXZ010000247.1:0-5952 GCA_040005935.1 bacterium
GTCACCGCGGCTCGAAGGCGTGACGTTCGACGCACTGCTCGAGCGCGGTTGGACGCGGCTCAATGTGCCGACGCCATTTCTACCCTACGCCGAAGGCAATTTCGCAACGCCGAGTGGCAAGTGTGAGTTCTATTCGTCGCGCTTGGCTGAAATGGGGCTCGATCCAGTGCCTACCTACATCCCGCCATATGAGTCTCGGGAGCGCGATCCGGATCTCGTGGCGCGATATCCGCTCACGCTGATCTCTTCGCCGGCGCACACGTTTCTCAATTCGACGTTCGTGAACCTGACGTCACTGAGACGGCAGACCAAGGAGCCGGAGGTCTTGCTGCATCCGGCGGACGCTGAACGCCGCGCGATTGTGGTTGGCGCGATGGTGACCGTGCACAACGACCGTGGCGCATTTCAGGCGAAGGCGCGCGTAGAGCCATCCATTCGCGAGGGCGTCGTGTGGGCGCCGTCGATCTGGTGGGGCAAACTTGCGAATGATAGCGCGAATGCGAATCAGACGACCTCGCAGCGAATCACAGACCTCGGCAACGGACCGGTGTTCTACGACAATCAGGTCGAGGTGGAGGCGGTCTGAATCGCGGCAGCTGCAGCTGCAACGAGAAGCGCAGTAACAACAGCTGCGACTGGACGCGCAACAAACTACGGCAAACTGCCGCATTGACGGTCACTGCAACTGCCGATCACGGATTCCGCGGAATTGCGCGATGAAGGGCGTTTGCTGCAGCGCTTCCGGCGTTTGTGACTGAAAAGCACTTGCGTCGAGAACTCACGCTGCGCTTCTTCACGATACAGACGGTTTCCCGGAGGAAGTTTTGTCGTCGTTTCCTGAGACTTTCGGCGCGCTGAAGCGCTCTCCATATGGTGCATCCGGTCGCGCTACGCGTTCGGTGAAGGACGAAATGCGCCAGAACTTGCTCGCGCGCCTGGCAACCGGCGCACCACTCTTCAGTGGCGTGCTCGGCTATGAAGAGACGGTCATGCCGCAGATCGTCAACGCGCTGCTCTCTCGGCACAACTTCATCCTCCTTGGTCTGCGCGGCCAGGCGAAGTCGCGCATCCTGCGTGCGCTCGTCACGTTGCTCGACGAGGCGATGCCGATCGTCGCCGGCAGTGAGGTGAACGACAATCCGTTCGCGCCGATTTCGCGCTATGCGAAAAACCTTATCGCAGATGCCGGCGACGATGCGCCGATTGCCTGGGTCGATCCGGACAGCCGCTTCGTCGAAAAGCTGGCGACGCCGGACGTCACGATCGCTGACATGATTGGCGACCTCGATCCCATTCGCGCGGCGCGCGGCGGGCACGTGCTCTCCAGCGAGCTCACGATTCACTACGGAATGCTTCCCCGCGCCAACCGCGGCATTTTTGCGTTGAACGAGTTGCCCGATCTCGCCGGGAAAGTACAGGTCGGCCTGTTCAACGTCATGCAGGAAGGCGACGTGCAGATCAAGGGATATCCCGTTCGTCTCCCGCTCGATGTGCAGCTCTGCTTTACCGCGAACCCCGAGGACTACACCGCGCGTGGCAAGATCATCACGCCACTGAAAGATCGTATCGGCAGCGAGATCATCACGCATTACCCCGAGTCTGTCGAGTTGGGAATGATGATCACGGAGCAGGAGTCGTGGACGGAACGAAGCTCCAGGACCGTTCGTGTGCCGGACTTCATCGCCGAGGTCATCGAGCGCGTCGCATTCGAAGCGCGTACCGACAAGCGTATCGACCGGCGCTCCGGTGTTTCGCAGCGGATGCCGATCAGCGTAATGGAGAATGCCGTTTCCAACTCCGAGCGCCGCGCCATTGTCACGGGCGAAGAAGAAATCGTTCCGCGTATCTCCGACGTGTATGCCGCGCAGCCAGCCATCACCGGCAAGATCGAACTGGAGTACGAAGGCGAGCTCATTGGTGGCCATGCCATCGCACGCGAACTGATTCGTCGTGCAGCAGACGCCACGTTCAGTGGTCGAGCTGGCGGCGTGAATACAGACGACGTCGTCATCTGGTTCGACGAAGGCGGCGCCCTGCAGGTGACAGAGGACGAGCGCGCCGAAGGAATGCAGGCGGCGTTTGCGTCGGTGCCTGGGCTCATCGAGCTCGTGCGGCATGTGGGACTCGCCGCAGAAGGCGACGCACCGCAGACTGTCGCCGCGTGCGAGCTTGTGCTCGAGGCGCTCGTCGCACGAAAGAAGATTTCGCGCTCGGATGGCGGTTTGTATGGACGCGCTGAGCCAGAACGGCGGCGGCGCCGTCCTAACGAGGACTTCTTTGGGGGCGGGCTTTCGGCCTGACACGATGGCTCCCAGCGCGAAGCCGGAGCCGTTTACGGCGAACGTCGCAGGCTCGCCAACGAGCTCAATCACTGTGCGCGAAGCAACGGTTCGCGACCTCGAGGCAGTGATCGAACTCCGCCTCGCGTTACTGCGGGAGCACCCGGATCACCCGATTTACGGACGATTGCGTCCTGACGTCACCACGAGGGCGCACGAGTTGTTCGCAAACCAGCTCCGCTCCGGCACGGAGTCAATCTTTCTCGCGGAGCGTGAGGGCATCGTCGCAGGAATCCTGCGGTGCGTGGAGTCAGTTGGCTCGCCACTTCTCGATCCCGCGCGTTACGTCTATGTGTCGTCCGTCTACGTGCGCCCGGAGGTGCGGCGCCGAGGTGTCTTGCGCGCGTTGTTACGTGCTGCTGACAAATGGGCGCGTCAGCGTGGCCTCGATCAAATGCGCCTGCACAACGTTGCCGGCAGCGAATCCGCTGAGGGCGCATGGGCGGCACTGGGATTCGACGTCGTCGAGCAAGTGAGAGTTCGCAAGCTCGACGCGCAAAGGCGCTGATGCCGATTATCACAATCTCGCGGCAATACGGGTCCGGCGGGTCGGAAGTGGCCGAGCGCGTCGCGCGCGCGCTCGAGTGGCACCTGTACGACAACTCCGTGGTCGACGAGGTAGCAGCGCGGTTGGGCATTTCGTCGGCCGAAGTGTCCGCGCGCGAAGAGCGGCTTCCGTCACTCGCTGAACGAATCGCATCGGCCATTTCGCTCTCCGCGCCCGAGATGATGCCGACCGTGGGAACGACGTCGCTGTCGCCGAGTGAAGAGCGAATCGTCGAGGTCACGGGGCGCGTGATGCAGGAAGCGGTTCAGGCGGGGCCCGCTGTCATCGTCGGACGCGGTGCGCAATGTTTACTCGCCACGCGAAGTGATGCGCTGCATGTCTTCTGCTACGCGCCGCTCGAAGCACTCACTGCATACGTGGTCACCAATCTCGGCGTAAAGCCCGAGGACGCGCGCAAGCAGGTGCTCGACATGAATGCGCAGCGCGAGGAGTACGTGAAGCGACATTGGAAGCGCGCGTGGCACGACCTGGCGAACTACCATCTCTGTGTCAACACGGCGTGGTTGGGGCTGGATGGCGCCGCCGAATTGATTACGCGTGTGGCACAGGACAGGTTCGCGTAAGTCTATTGCTTGCGCTGATTCTTCAAGCGCGCCAGATCTTCCTCGACAGATGGCGGGAGAAACATGTCGTCCGCGATCGACGCGATTTCCTCCGCGTCCTTCCACGCCGCTTCGAGAACATTGAGCTCCCCTTCGAGCGCGCGGCGTTCGGACTCCTCATGTGTCGCCATTTCGAGTGCGAGCCGTCCTGCAGTAGGTAGAGTCCTAAGCAGGTTCGATGATCGCACGGAAATCAACCGGCTCTTCTCACGCGTCTCGATCGCGCCAACCGCGCGTTGAAAGAGTTGCCGTGGATCGGTGGTTTCCTCGAGTATGCCTACAGCTCGCGCCACTTCACCCGAATCCCCGCCACCCCGATTCATCATCGGGAGCAGAGCGGCGGCGGCGCGGATGGCATCGTCCCCAGTGAGGTCGATTTCTTCGCGACGCGAGTCGAACTTCCACGGACTCGGAGATGGTCCCGTGCGGATGGCGATCACTCGCAGCGTGATGTCGTCGCCGTCGGCAAATAATTGCGTTTTCCACAATTCGCTGAGGCGAACCTTCCGCGTTTCACCATTCGGAGCGGGAATGCGGATCAACTTGCGTGCAGCATAGAGGCTTCGCCCGGTGCCCATGAGCTGAAGCGCGGGGGTGAGCGCCCCGACGCCGATGAGACCGAGTATCGGGCCGAATAGCACGACACCACCAACAACGGCGGCCGCACCTCCAACTAGAGCCACCTGCCGGCGCCTGCGCCGCCCGAACTGATCGCCATAGCGCCACGCCGCCATCTCTGGCCGTTGCGGGTCGCCAATGCGCACGAGCTCCATCCCTTCCTTCAGTCGTGCGAGCCCGATGTGATCTGTCGACACACGCAACTTCGTCGCACGAAATGCGCGCTCACATTCGTCGATCGCCTCCCAACGCTCTTCGAGCGGCGTGAGATTCCACCGCTCGCACTTGCGACAGACGACCCACAGCCTGCCCTTCGCCGCGTCGAACGCGAGTCGACGACCAACGGGAAAGTGCTCGACCGCTTCATTCTTTCCGAGTGAGTGTTGGCAGAACAGGCAGGTCGAGTACATGACGAATGTCGCTTTAGGCCGACCGACTGAGCACGTCGAAGCGACACCGCGCGCTCCCGGCGCGATCGCAACATTCGCGGACGGGAGCGCCAACAATGTTGGCCACCAGTTCCTCGACGGCGTGACACGCATTCGGCTGCGCGCGCACGGCGGCTGAGAGAGGACACGCATAACCCTGAAGCCGGAATCCCTCGCGAGTTATTTCCACGTCGATCTCTGACCCGAGCGCGGTGAGCAACGCGGCAGCTGATCGCACTCGCACCTCAACCGAACGACCTGCATCCTGCTCGGCCCCTGCGAGCCGCTTGCCAACGTCGCGGAGCACGTCGTCGAGCGCATCGGGCGTGAGTCGGTCACCAAGGGATTCGAGCAGCGCGACAAGAACCGGGGCATATGCCGCCGAGAGGGTCGGCTCCGCGGAAGACGCAATGCGATAGGTGGTCGCGGGCTTGCCCGCACCCGCGCCCCGACGCGTGCCGCTTGTCTCGACGATTCCAGCCTTCAGGAGTGTTTGCAGCTGCGCTCGCACAGCGTTGTCGGTGACATCGAGCGCGACAGCAAGCTCCTCGACGGTAGACATGTCCCGCCGCAGCAGCGCGATCAGGCGCCCTCGCGTTGATCCCCCGATTTGTTCTTCCCACCAGCGCATTGCGTTCCTCAGGCTGTCAACAAAGATAGCGGTGGTGCGAATAAGTCAAGAAATCGCTTGACTTATTCTAACGCACGGGGCATTGTACCTCGGCCGGCGTGTTCCGCCGTCGTCGCCGAGCGTCCCATACCAACCGTTTTTCAGGAGTACCACATGTTCGCACAGCGCATCCTTCCCGCGACCGGTCTCGTCGCAGCCGCCTTCTTCGCAGTCGCGCCAATAGCGCGCGCGCAGCAGGCAAAGCTCGACGACCCGACGATCGTCGCCATCTTCGACGCAGCAAATACCTGGGACATCGAGACCGGAGCGCTCGCAAAGAAGAAGGGGACCACCAAGGAGATCCGGGAGTTTGGCGCGATGCTCGTCCACGACCACACATCCGTGCGACAGCAAGGACGCGATCTCGCAAAGAAACTCGGCGTCACCCCGACGGCCCCCAAGAAGTTTGGCATGGCTGCGGATCATTCCGGTGCGATGAAGTCGTTGAAGCGCGCTTCCGGTAAGGACTTCGATCGCGCGTTTCTCACGCACGAAGTGGCCTATCACAAGGCGGTGCTCGACGCTGTGACAACGACGCTTCTTCCCGCGCTCCAGAACCAGGAAGTGAAGGATCTGGTTACGAAGGTCGGTCCGGCGTTCAAGGCGCACATGGATGCTGCGCAGGACAAGCTGAACAAGCTGCCGAAGTAGCTTCGCGCTTCAACAGGTCCACCTGTCATCCCGCACGAGCGAAGCGAGTGTCGGGATCTCCCATCGCGGCGCGGTG
>JBDTXZ010000248.1:0-5951 GCA_040005935.1 bacterium
CGAAGTAGCGATCACGGCAAAGGCGCCGATGAATGTGACCGCGAACCGGCGCGCGATTGCGAACTCTGTATTCATGAGCTCCAAGTTAGCGAGCAATGCGGAACTGCAACTGCAACTAACGATCACGGATTACGCGGAAAGAGCGGATACGGCTGCAGGCAAGCCGTCGCCGAGGATCCGCGTCGATCCGCCACCCCCGCGAAAATCCACGTTTAGTCCGTTCCACCGCATCAGCTACAACACCTCGACGACGGCGTCAACGACTCCAACGCGGATTGACGCGGATTTGGCGGATGCCCGCGGATTGCTCCGTGGTCGGCACAGATCTACGGTGCGCCCCGGACGGACGACACTCTGAGTCAATGGAATCGCCTGCGATCTCGACGCGGCGCTCACACGCCCTGAACGCACGATACATCGCGCGTGGCCGGTGCACAGCGCCGTGATGGTAGATCCCGACACTCGCTCCGCTCCTGCGGGATGACAACCCCTATCTGAACCGTATTGGGCTTAGTCGTGGTCAGCCACGGCGATCGCGTCGATCGAGAAGAGAAGGCCGCGTGGCAGCTGGACGATCGGCGCCGAGCGAACCGGAGGAGCAACCGGGAAGAACTCCGCGAAGAGCGCGTTCAGCACGGGAAAGGCGTTGGCATCCGGAAGGAAGCAGGTGACCTTGACGACGCGAGCGAGACTGCTTCCCGCGTCTTCAAGCACGGCTCCCAGATTCGCGAACGCCTGGCGCGCCTGCGCTTCGAATGAATCGCCGGCGACCTGACCTGTCGCAGGATCGATTCCGGGTTGGCCAGCCGTGTACACGACGTCGCCCACGCGGACGGCTTGTGAGTAGGGACCGATGCGTGGGACGCGAGGGCTGTCGATCACTTCGTTCGGTAAAGCCATGTTACGGGCGTGTGTGAAGGTTGTACTCGAGATCGGAACGTCAAATCGCATTCGATCGCGCAAATCGCGCGACATGCTCCGCAGCGCGGAAGGCGAGCGCCTGGATGGTCATCGTCGGTTGGCCGCGGCCAGACGTCACGAAGCTACTTCCGTCGCAGACAAAGAGGTTCGGCACATCGTGCGCACGATGATATCGGTCGACCACCGAGTCGCGCGGGTCGTTGCCCATGCGCGCGGTGCCGAGCAGTTGTACGCCTCCGTCCAATGGAAGCACCGGATAATTCCAGACGCGTGTCGCGCCAGCCGCTTCCATCATTGCCTGCGTCTTATCACGAAACCACTGCTTCGTGCTCATGTCGTCCGGGTGGTCCTGATACGTCAAGCCAAAGCCCGGACGTCCCCAGCGGTCGCGGTGATTGGCGTCGAGCGTTATTGCGTTGCTCGCCACGGGAAGCGATGTCAGGTGAGACATGAAGCGAACCGAGTGCGAATAGTACTCGCGTAAGGCGCGCTTGTACTCGAGTCCCCATGACGGCATATCGTCTGGCAGCCCGTTCACTGCAAAGGCGATGGGCCCATACGGAAAGCGCGCATCTATCCCACCGCCGCCGTAGAACCCGCGTTTGGGATCGGCGTCGTAGTAGTCCATCACGATGCGACTATCGCATGCGCCCTTGTATTCGTTCAGCGGGTGCTCGAACCGGCCGGTGGTATACGAGTATCCATTGAACATGAGGTAGCGGCCAACATTGCCGCTGGAGTTGGCGAGACCGTGCGGAAACGCAGGCGACGTCGACACGAGAAGCAGCCGCGTTGTCTCTGCGCCATTCGCCGCCACGACGACCGCGCGCGCAGACTGTCGTTGCTCACGACCTTGCTTGTCGACATAGACGACGCCGGTGGCGCGGCCCTTCGCGTTCGTCTCGATGCGTATCACGGTCGACTCCGTGCGAATCTCACAGCGGCCCGTCGCGACTGCCTTTGGAATCATCGTCACCAGTGACGATGACTTCGCGCCGAACTCGCATCCGTAATACACGCAGTGGCCACACGCACCGCAGGCGGCGCGTCCGTCATACGGCTGCGACGCGATGGCCATGGGCGCCACTTGCGCCTGAAGTCCAAGCGCCTTTGCCGCACGCTCGAGGATGACGCCCGATGACTTGTTGGGCAGCGGCGGCATTGGATAGGGCCGAGAGCGTGCCGGATCGTTGGGGCCGGGCGAACCGGATACGCCAACCTCCCAATCGACCTTGGTGTAGTACGGCTCGAGCTCCTCGTACGTGATCGGCCAATCCGCGAATCCGGTTCCGCCAATCGAGCCCCACTTCGATTGCTCCTTGAAATCGATTGGGCGAAAGCGCCAATAGTTCGCGGCGAAATGCACACTGCTGCCGCCCACCGCGCGGCGATACAGCAGCCCTCGGCCGACGTTCAGCTTCGGTTGATCAGCGGGCGAGTGACGGAATGTCTGATTCGGCTCGAACGCCCTGTTGAGCATGGCGAGCTCTCGTTCGACCGCAAGCTCGTCGTGCGTGAACTGTGCCGGCTGCTGCCAGGGCCCCTGCTCCATCACCACGACGTTGAAGCCGCTGGTCGACAACTCCTTCGCCAACACTCCACCGGCGGCACCGGATCCAACAACTACGAAGTCGACGGAATCGGCCTCGCCAAATGTGCGTTGATTCACTGTGCCGACTCCGTTCGCCCGGCGAGTGCCTGCGCGTCGTAGAAGCCGAATGGCGCCGCGTAGCTCGTGTGGTGCTCCATGCCCATGATCGTAAAGCCGGCACCATCGTAATTTCCGCCATAGGAGGAGTCGGAAAATGCACCGGTTAGAACCAGTGTGCGCGCCGACACGAAGAACGCACTGGCGGACATCAGCCGCATGATTGCCGTTTGCTCGGCGTCGGGCAGCGCGCCGAATCCATTGCGCTCGCCCAATGCCCGCGCCTGTGTGTCGAGTTCTGCCAGCCCAGCACGCAAGACAGGAACAGCGTCGGCGAAAAACGGGTCGCCGAATGCCCGATCCACGAAGTTCACGACGCGTGCTTCGTTCGCACCGGGCGAGCCGGCCTCAGACGGAAGGATCTGCGCCGCGAACGCGCGCACCGTGTGCGCTTCGGCTGATGTCAGGTGGGCGAACGTCTCCTTGTCACCGACGCAGCCGACGAGCGTCGTCAACATCGGAAGTTGAAGTGCCAACGCACTTGCCGCGACGGTTCGCCCCACGCCGACGACGAATGCACGCCGCGTATGCCGCGCCGAATTCACTGGACTATCAAATCGTTGAGTCATTTGCCGCTAAAACGCAGTGGCGTCCGTCGAACCGGACACCCGAACCTTCGCGCTTGCGGTGGAATCAGGTAAATCGGCGCGCGGACGCAGTCACGCCATGGAATCATCGTGGCCACGCTGGCGTCTCAAGCCGTCAAGGGATTCAGATATCCATTCCGTAGTCGGTCGCGACGAGATCGGTCGCTGACGGCGCCTTCATGCCATTTGGCCCGGTCTCGATCCAATCGTGGAGCCGCTCTTCCGCGATGGTCAGGCGAACGCCCTTCGCGAGCTTGATGCGCGGCGCTGGTGTGAGGACGTCGCCGTCAATCTCGCCTTGCCGCCACTGCCGCACCTCGAGCCACACAAACTCTGCGGTATCACCTTCGACGACACGCACCTTCACGCAGATTTTTTCGTCGGCACCGAGCCCACGTTGAAAACGTGATCTCACGTCAGGAAGCCGCGCGCGGGCGCCGAGACTGGCGTCCTGCATCGCGGCTTCCATCGAGTCGGCGTTTGCCGCCACGGGGACTTCGACGCCGAGTCGCGCACACAACGCATGCAGCCGCTCGTCGAACGCGCCTGGCGCGCCGGGGAGTGGATTGACGTTCAGGAGCGACGGCTCGTCGCTGTCGTCGAAGCCCTTCAGGGACACATGCACGAAAACCGGCTCATCGCCGCCGACGCTTCGCGCCTCGGGAGTAACACCAGCGATTGTCGCGGCATCGCCTGGAAGAAGCTCGATCCGCATCCCTTCCTGCGACACGAGGGCGGCAAGGAAGTCGGCGTCGGATGGTAACTCGGACCGGCGACGGGCAATCGCGCGTGCCACTGTGGCGAGGAGAAAGCGCGCCGCGCGGCTATGGTTCGCAGCAACGCCGCGCGCAAGCAGTTCTGGAACCAGGCCCGCGAAAATCATTCCGAACGTCGTGACCGTGCGCCGGCCGTCCTCGCTGGCCGACATGAAAAAGTTGAGGGGAAGCTTCGGCGGGGCTGTGCGCACCGGTGGCACCTCGAGCGGCGGAGTGGACGGAGGTGCATCCGTGCCGACGCCCGCCGAGTACTTGTACCATTCCGGGTGCGCCCTGAGCGATTGTATGTACCTCGCGCCAATCTCCGCCTTGTCACCGGTGAATCTCTTCTCGAAAAAGCGCTCGATCAGGAGAATGCCCTGCGCCCGGCGAAACTGCGCGGTGCGCTGGTGATCGTACTGCTGCCATTCCTGATACGCGGCAACGTCGGCGAACAGACGAGGCGGTGCGCCATGCTTCGTAACACGCGCGCGGTGTCCGGCGAGCAATGTATCGACCGAGATGTTCTCGTCGGCGTATTCAACATCACTCGTCGGCGAAAGCTCGAGGCCCGTTGGTGTGAAGTTCCGGACCGTGGCAATGGTCTTGTCGTCCTGCGTGGCCGTGGTGAACGAGAGGACCTTGCGTCCCGGAACACCATCCTTGGGGGGCAGCTGGAACCAGCTCGCCACGACGGCACCGCCATCACCAATGGCATACTCCGACAGCGCGCGCGTTTCGCTCGGTGCGGACAATGATGCGGCGGACGCCATGACAGCCGGTGAACCGAACCCCTCTCGCGCCAATGTGGCGGCGATCTCGTCGTACCACGTAAAATCGCGATCGGGAATCGTGTCCCGCGACGATGGAACTTCATCGAGCGTGACATCGATCATTCGCGTAAGGCTCTCCACCACTTTGCGCGCCGACTCGTCGATCGTCTTTTGCGCTTCCGCGAGGTCCTGAAAGGCGGACGCGAGCTTCGAGAATCCCCATTTGAGCATGTGTCGTCGGATCAAGGTAAAACTCGAGCGGCAGCGACTTGAGTCGGGTCAGCGAAAGTCGCCATGAGCATCACGTCTCGCACCTCATCAGCATACGACATCGCAAACTGCCGGCCGTCCCGCGACCAATCGTAATAGTACGGCTGAATGTCGGGCGCTCACGCGGCGAGCCGCCGCGCATGATGAGGCGCCGGTATCGCGGCGGTACTACCGCCGAACCCGCTGCGATGAATCGCTTAGCATGACTCGGTCACCGAGCGCGAGTTTGTGTCGCGCGAAGTACCCTGCACTGACTTCCAAGGCGGCGCGATACGCTGCATTCGGCGGGTACGAGGGGCAGCCTTCAACGAGCGTGCTCGTGCACGGAACCATGTGGATGATGCTCACAATGCGTCCGAGTGAGTCGACGAACGCGATGTCCAGCGGAATGCGCGTTCGGAACATCCAGAAACCTGCTGACGCGGGCTGATTTGCGGAGTAGAGGAAGAGCATGCCGGCTGTGTCAGCGAGGTGACGGCGCTCCATGAGTCCGAGGGTTTGCTGCTCCGGCGTCTTCGCCAACTCAACGTGCACCTGCGTGGTATCGGTGCCGTTGACAAGACGAACGCGGGCGACGTCGAAGGAGAGGACGGGTGCCTCGTCGGCGTCTTTCGGCTCGGCGTTGCACGCTAACAGCGATGATGCAATCGCGAGCTGGGTGAACCGTGCGCGGAAGTGATTCATTTTTCTTGTCAAGTGCCGCGCCGCTCGGCGGACATACACCAGCACGCTATACACAGCGCGGCGGGAGCCGACTCAGCGCGCAACGTCACGTGTGTCCTCGACGCGAACGTTATAGAAGCCAAAGGCAACGAAGCGTGCGGGTAGATCCCGCAGAATCGGTATCCGCATCAGCACCCGGACCAGGAGCGGAAGACCGACTGGTGGCTGCGCGCGCTGCCCTCCGCGAAGCACACGCGCGAGGAAGGTTCGCTGC
>JBDTXZ010000249.1:0-5947 GCA_040005935.1 bacterium
CCTGGGATCGTCGTGCGCGAGAAGCAGAGCTCCGCCGCCTCGGCGGTGAAGCCCTTGAGGCCGGCTTGCGTATCGAGAATGCCTGGGAGCAGGAACGCCTGCACCACTTTGTTGAAGGCCCGGCTCATCAGGTGCCGGGTGTACAGGTAGTGGAAGAAGCTGGGGCTCATCAGGTAGCGCGACTCGGGCAACACGCGGCAGGCAATGGCGACGTCTGCACCGGTTTCGAGTTGCCGGACGATCTTGTGGACTTCGTCGAGCGGGTAGGCGAGGTCTACGTCGGTGAAGACGCGATACTTGCCGCGTGCCGCAACCATGCCTCGCGTGACGGAGAAGCCCTTACCGCGATTGGTCGAGTTGCGCAGCAGCCGCGCGTAGACGCGCTGGCGGATGAAGTCCTCGAGAATGATCTGTGTCTCGACTTCGCTCGAGTGGTCGTCGACGAACACGACCTCAGCGGCACCGGGGTACAGTGTGGCGAATGCGTCGACTGCCTTGAGCGTGGCTGGCAGCTGATCCGCCGCGTTGTAGACCGGGATCACCAGCGAAAGCGACGGCACGTGCGAGGCAGGCTTGAGCATCTAGACCTCATTAACGAATGCAGACCGTGGGAGTCTGCCAAAAAAGTCCAACAACTGAAGCGGAGCTTGCGTACTCATTGAAGAGACGCACGACTTCGCGGTTGCGGCGTTGGTGGGGTCGTCGCCGCTGGTTACGTAGGACGATTAAATGTCCGCCACACTACGGATACCCGGAAGTGGGGGATTCGGCTGTGCCGCGCGCTGAGGTGAAATGTAACGCCGAGTCGCTTGGTCTCGCCAATCTCGGCGGTGCCGCCGAGCCGCCATTGTATGAGCAGCACGGGTTCCGGCTTCCGGAGCCCGTTTTTTTGCGCGCGAGACAGCTAGCGCCGACACCCGTCTACATCGCGTGGCGACTGGCAAACCCCCTCATCCGAGCGCCGGATGAGGGGGTTTGACGCTTTCGCACGCGGGCCAACGCGTCAGGGCTTCTTCGCGGAGTCCGGGTTCATCTTCATTCCCTTCATTCCCTTCATTCCCTTCATTCCCTGCATTCCCTTCATTCCGGCGTCCATACCCGCCGGCGCCCCACTCAGTTTCGCCTGAATCGTCTTGGCGTGGTCGAGGTGCGCCTGAACACTGGGAGCCGCCTTGGTGATAAAGTCCTTGAGTTCTGCATTCTGCGCAGCAGCGAGTGCCGCTTGCGCTGTGTTCAGTAGCGCCTCGTGGTACGTCACCTCGTGATCGATGTATGCCTTATCGAACGCGGCGCCTTTCGGCATTGCGTTAAGGCTGTCATGCCAGGCCTGCGCGCTGGCTCCGCTGTTGTCGCCCGCAGGGAGCTCGGGTGTCACGCCCAGTTTCTTGGCGAGATCCTGCCCCGCTTTCCGCAGTGCATGATGATCGCGCATCATGTTTCGGCCAAACGTTTTCACGTCGCCACTAGTCCCCTTGGCGACGGCATGGGAGGCGGCGGTACTGTCGGCAACATTCGCCCCATCGAGGATCGCAACGATGTTCGGATCGGTGAGTGCGGGTGCGGGTGCGGACATAGCTGGAGGTGGCGCCGCGGCGGCCATCGAATCAGCCATCTTGGCGCTATCCGCGGCTTTGTCACTTTTGCTGCAGCCGGACACGAGCGCGGCGGCGCACAAAGCGAGTAACGAGGTATGGCTGATATGTCGGCGTAGCATTGGACCTCCACACGGGGCGGGACGGGTTTGTCAGTTTGAACCTCGCAAAGAGGTGCAAAAAGCGTACACCACTCTGGCGAACTCTGCGGCAAAGCGCCGTTCGGTCCGCATCTCGCACTTAGTGGTGTATGAGCGTAGAGCAGAGGAGGGTGCGATCAATGCGGTTCCGCAGACAATTGCTGGCTGTGTTGGTCATTGGCGGAACCGTCGGTTGCAGCGATGGAGGTTCGGTGCGCGCGTCGATTGCCAACGCGTCGGCATCGGTGTCACAGTTTGCAGCGGCAGCCACCGGGCAAAAAGCGCTCATCGCGGACGAGGTGAAGAACACCGGGCACCCGGGCTTCGACACGGGCACGTACCCGGGCGACCGCGCGATGCTCGCGTGGCGCACTGGCGGCGCGCCATACGAATGGACCGGATATTACCTGCCGAGCCCCTGTCATCCGGACGAAGGCTGGTCTGGCAAGCGCGAGACACTCACGGCAATGGGTTACGGTCTCGCCGTCGTGTACGTGGGGCAGCAAACGTGGGGACGCATGCCGGGCGCGCCGCACCTTGTTCCCGTGCAGGTCAGCCGACGCGTAAGGCAGCATGTGGGCCGAGCAGGAGAACGGCGCAGTGTGTGGCGCACCATCACGCGGACGGTGATGCGACGCGCGCCGGCGCCAAAGCCGGACGCCACCTGCAATGCGGATTTCGTGAGCGCGGATCGCGGTGTTCGCGATGGCATCGACGCGGTCATCCGCACGGCGCGCGACGACTTCGCTCCGGGAACGACGATCTTTCTTGACCTCGAACGCATGGACGTCCTGCCGCAGGTGATGCGGGACTACTACCGCGCCTGGGTGCGCACCGTGCTCGCGGATGGCCGCTATCTCCCCGGGATTTATGTGCACACGTTCAACGCGAATACCGTGTATGCCGACGTGAAGGCGGTCTACCGCGATGCGCGCGTGACGAACGAACCGCCCTTCTGGGTATCGAAGTCAGCGGGGTTCGACATACGGAAATTGCCGAGCGAAGTTGGCCACGCATTCGCCGCGGTGTGGCAGGGCGTGCTTGACGTGGAGCAGACGTGGAATGGCCATAAAATCCCGATCGACGTGAATGTTGCCGCAACGGCGCACGGACCGGTGCTCATTCGGCGAGCGGGGAACTAGACGGGTGAACGGTGAACGGCCGGTGCAGATCCTTCGACTCGCGTCGCTCGCTCAGGATGACAAGCTCACTGACCGCTCACCGTTCACCGTTCACTTCGCGGCAATCGTCTTCAGCTGCTCGAGCGCAGCCTTGGCCGACGGACTCGCGAGCGCTGCGGACGCTGCGGCCTTCACCAACAGGTCATCGCGATGATAGAGGTCGTTGCCAAAGAAGAGGTCTCCGTCGCGCACGAAGGCGGTGCCGTACGTGATGAACACGGGAATCTTCTTCGGTAGCTTGATCGTCGTGTTGTCCTTGCCGTTCGCCATCGCGTCCTGAACCTTCGCGTCGTCCCATCCGAGCACCCATTGCGCAAGCTCCGCAGGTTTTTCCACGCGGATGCAGCCGTGGCTGAACGCGCGAACGTCCTTGTTGAACAGCTCGTGATTCGGCGTGTCGTGCAGGTAGATGTTGAAGTCATTCGGGAATAGGAACTTCACGAAGCCAAGGGCGTTCTTGGGGCCCGGCTTCTGGCGGATCCGTTGCACGCCGCCGTCCTTGTAGTACTCGAGGTTCTCCTTATCCATGTAACCAGGGTCCGAGGCAATCTTCGGAGCGATTTCCTTTGCCTGAATGTCCGGCGTGATGTTCCAGTACGGACGAAAGACCACGAATTCCATGGAGTCGCTGAACACCGGCGTCGCCTTGTCCTCGAATGACTGGCCAACGATCACCTTCATGTGCAGCGACGTCTCGTTGCTGTCGAACGCAGTGAGCTCAAAGGCGGGCACATTCACGAGGACATAGCGTGATCCCAGCGTGCGCGGCATCCAGCGAAGCCGCTCGAGATTCGCGGCAATCTGCCCGAGACGATACGCGGCTGGCACGTTGAGCGCGCTCACGGTCTCCGGGCTCAACGTCTTGTCGACCGTAATGGCGTGCCGCGCCTGAAAGCGCCCGACCGCCTCAGCTAGACTCGCGTCATAAACCGAGGACGGCTTGGGCGTCGTGGTCGTGGTCGTTGGCTTGGAAGCGGTCGCGGAATCGGGCACGGATGCGTCCACGGTCAACCCTTCCGCGGCCAAACGGTCGCGAAGTGCACCGATGCGCTCCGGTGAATCAGACTGGCCCGCCCTGAGCGTCTTGCCCGATGGTACGTGCGGGAAGTCGCCCTTCTCGACGATCGCGCGATAGCGCACAAGCTCCTTCTGCAGCGATGCATACTCCGCATCGGGCGGCCGCATCTCGGCAATGCCTCGCGACAATGTGTCGCCAAGGGAGTGGACGAGCGCGCTGTCGACGTCGTCATCGTTGGGGTCGATGTGCCACGCCTGGCCAACCGTCTTCGGCGTGATTTGCCCGACGAGAAGATCTGCGCCCACCGACGCAAAGGTTGCCGAGAGAAGCACGTCGACGTTCGCGAGTTGATCGGCGGTCGGCTTCGCGACCTTTGCGGCATTCAGCGCATTGGCGAGTTCAGTGATCGGATATGCGTCAGGCCGAAGCGCGTCGTCACTCACACCGAGGATGGCGTCGCTCAGTGCCTTCACGCGGTCCTTCGCGACGCCGTCGCTCGTCAACCAGAGTGGCGTCGCGCCGAGGCTCTTGTATAGCGCCTGCGTGTGGTGCCACCTGTCGTCGTTCACGCCCTCGGGCGCCTTGCCCGCGAGCCGCGTTTCGAGCGCCGTCTTCAAGTCAGCAATGGGCACGCCCTGCACGTCAGTGAGCGTGGCCGGTGACCACACGGCGGTGTGATGAAAGCGCCTACCGCCAGCGACCCGTTTGGCCGCTGCGGCTTGCTTCGAGCACGCGGCAACAACGGTGGTGGCAAGCAGGAGGAGAACAGCGCGGCGTGCAAACGCCATCGTCGCACGTGATGTCATGTCGAGTTATCTGGATGGTGAGTTATTCAGCCAAATCGGGTTTGTAGCGATAGAGGCGAGAGTCGGGCCACATCGTTCGGACGTATGCATCAGGCCAAATTGCCGAGACCGGTTTTAAAAGGAATTGGGCGAGATCCGCGCAATTGGGCCGTGATAATCAGGGTTTCGCGAGCAGCGTTGCCCGTCACGGGGCCGCTGGTGTGCTCGGATGTCGCTGAGGGGACGGCATCCACGCAAACCCTCACGATTGGCAAGACAGGGGATTAACATCCAGTTTGGTGTTCGTCTTTCGAGCGTTTGACGATGTCGTCAAGCTGCTGATCATCGAAGATACGGCCGGACCACCGCTCCCCAATCATCGATTGTGACTGCTCCAACGCGGATCAGGTGGCCTTGGGCGCGATGGTCGTTGGCGCGACAGCTCCCACTGATCACCGCAGCGATCATCGTGTTCGTGATGGGAAGCTCCCTGACGCTCACCTACCGAGCGCTCGTTCATTCGCGAGAAGACGCGCTGCATTCGCGTCTCAAGGGGCTCTTGGGTGTGATCGTCCAGATGGGCGAGGTCAGCACGCGAGCGCGCATCGCGACGTTGCGCCAGTTCGCAAAAGACACAACGATCGGGCGCGTGCTCTCTCTCCCGGCTGGCACACTCTCGCCAGCCGATGAGGCGGCCGCAGCCGCGGCGTTGACCAAGTTTGCCGTTCCTGCGGACTCCGGGCTTCCCCTTGAGCTCTGGTCGGTGGACGGACATCGCGTCGCGCGCATCGGTACTGATCTCCGAGACGATTCGATCGCGGCACTCCCTCCCGAGATGCGGTCTCGCCGAGGGACGCGCGTCAGTGAAGTGCCGTCCGGCGCGTCCACGGACTCCACCGTGCAACTCGGTGCACTGTATCCGTCGGCGAACGGCGTGTATTACTGGGCCGTTGCGCCCGTTATGAAGGATGGCCATCGGATCGGCGCGATTGTGCAGCAACGGCGTGTCGTCGGCAATCCGGCAACGAAGCAGATGATACGCGACCTGTCCGGCGAGGAGTTTTCTGTGTATGTGCGCAATGCGACGGACGGCTTCTGGTCATCGCTCGACGGCAAGTCGGTACAGCCGCCCGAACGTCGCGACACTACTGCGTTTGGATACGTCACGACCCGTGAGGGCGCGCCGCAAATTGGTGCCGAACAGCGTGTGCGGGGGACGTCGTTCCTGTGG
>JBDTXZ010000250.1:0-5927 GCA_040005935.1 bacterium
CGCAGAAACACAGCGCGTTCCGCTCGATTCATCGTATCTTCTCGCACACAACCAAGGTCGAGGCGTGCGCCAGACAGGGACGTCGCGTGGGGCCGACGTCGTTCTCGCTCCCTTCGACAATGTGCTCATCCTCGCACAACCGGACTGGGATCGTCCTCGGCGCGTCGTCATCACCGGTGAAGTGCGTTTCCCCGGGACATATACGCTCACGAACAAGGGCGACCGGCTCGGCGACGTCATGCAGCGCGCGGGCGGCCTTACCCGAACTGCATATGCTGACGGCATTGTGTTCGTGCGGCGCGAGGGTCGGATAGGACGCGTCGGCGTCGACCTCGCTCGAGTGCTTCGCGACGCAAAGTATCGCGACAATCTCCTTCTTCAGGATGGCGACTCGATACACTTGCCGCCGTTCAGCGGCATCGTCGAAGTGCAGGGGGCGGTGAATGCGCCGAGGGGTGTGGCGTACGTGCCGGGCGCGGATCTCAACTATTACGTCCGCGCTGCCGGTGGTCCGAGTCGCAGCGCGGAGCCGAGCCGGTCGTATGTGACGCAGCCTGATGGGAGTGTGGAGAGCGTCGTCGAGAAGCTCTTCCGTCCCGACGACGTCCCGGTGCCGCGGCCCGGAGGCATCGTCTTCGTAACGGAGAAGGACCCGACGGACCATACGGACAGCGTAGCGCGCCTGGCATTGCTGGCGCAGATCCTGGGCGGGCTCGTGACGCTCGCGGCTGTCCTTCGCCGATGATACCGCCGAGTACTCACGGCGCGTCGTCGGCCGAGCGCGCGTTGTCGTCGGCCAGCGCGCGCGCCGGCAGCACGGACCGTGATGTGGCCGCGTTTTACGCCGCGGCCATGCGAAAACACAAGCTGCTTCTTGTCGCGCTGCCGCTGACGCTCGCGGCCATTGCGGGAACAGGATCGCTGTTGCGTCCGCGCATGTATGCGGCGCGTGCGGCGTTCCTCGCGTCTGAACCGCAATCGATGAGTGGCTCACTTGGTGCGCTCAGCTCGGTCGCTTCGCAGCTCGGCGTTCCGGCGCTGAGTGCAATCGCGTCGGGGTCGGCGGGTTTGTCTCCGCAGTTTTACGCCGACTTGCTCACGTCCAACACAGTGTTGCACGCACTGGTCACGGAGCGGTTCGACGCCAACAAGGTGGAGGAGAACGGCGGCGAGCCGTTTACAGGAACGCTTGTCGAGTACTTTCATCCGAAAGGAAAGACGCCGACCGACAATGAGCTGAGCGCCATGAAGTCGGTCGTCAGCCGGACTCTCACGGTGTCCGTCGACCGCGTAACGGGAATCGTCCGCTTCGAAGTTCTTACGGAGAATCGGCAACTCTCGGCAATTGTCGCACGTCGCCTCCTCGAGTTCGTGAATGACTTCAATCTTCGCCGGCGTCAAACGCAGGCGAGTGCCGAGCGGGAGTTCGATGCGCGGCGTTCGCGTGCGGCGCTCGACTCGCTGCATTTAGCTGAGGCGAACCTCGCCGAGTTTCGGACGTCGAATATTGACTTTTCGCGCTCACCGCGGTTGGCCACGCACGAAGCGGAGTTGCAGCGACGCATCGCGATTGCGCAGCAGATCTATTCCGCCATTGCGCAGCGATACGAGCTCGCGAACATCGAGGCGGTGCGAAATACGCCGGTCATTACCGTGTTCGATGCGCCGGAGGGTCTCGTGGAGGCGCGTCCGCGCCACACCGTGGCGATTACGATTGGCGCGTTCTTCCTCGGCGCGCTGCTCGCTGCGGCCATCGCGCTGGTCCGCGAACGCGGCGATGTCGGCCGCTACGCAGAACGCGCGCTGTAATGAACGAGACGTCGAAGACGCTGCAGTTGTTGACGGGTCAAGAGCTTCGTTTTCTCTCCGGAAAGGGCATCGACATCGGGTGTGGTCCGGACCCAGTGCGCCCTGACGTAAGACGCTTCGACGTCGAGGACGGGGACGCCAATCGCATTACGGCGTTCGTCGATGAGGTGGCGAGCTTCGACTACGTGTTCTCGTCACACTGCCTTGAGCACATGTCCGATGCGGACGGTGCGATTCAGGAATGGTGGAAGCTCGTGAAGCCTGGTGGTGTGCTGATCGTGATCGTCCCGGATGAGGATCTTTACGAACAGGGGTATTGGCCCAGTCTGTTCAATCCTGATCACAACTTCACGTTTGCGCTTGCGAAGCAGGGGAGTTGGTCGCCGGTGTCGCGCAATTGTGTCGAGTTGGCGCGAGGGCTCCCAGGCGCGGAGCCGATCAGCATTCGTCTTCAGGACAATGCGTACGAGCGATCGTATCTGGCGCCGGGCGTGTGGCCTCGGCTGGTCGCGCGAATTGCGGTTCGCGTTCGGAATCTCATTGTGCGGCGGATTCCGATTCTACGTGGTTCGATGCGGGGGCTGTTTCTGGCGCTGCGGTTGCCGGTGGATCAGACGGAGGGTGGCGCGACGGCGCAGAATATCATCATCGTCGCGAAGCAACAGCGATGAGTTGACGGCTGCGGCGCGGAGGACGTGGACGGAACCGCTCACCAGAGAGTGTGTAGGAGGCTCATCGGAAACTCATTCCACGGGGTAACTCATGAGTCGCGGAGCCTTGCTTGTCCTTATGCTCTCACTTCCCTCCGCGCTCGCGGGCCAGTCATCAGCGGCCCGGGAATCTCCCAATGCCGTGATGATCGAGTTCGAGCGTTTTGCCGACATTTTCGGGAGTCGTCTTGTCGCGGCCTTCGACTCGATTCCCGCAGCACAGTACGGGTATCGCCCCACGCCCACACAGCAAACCGTAGGGTATATCGCCCAGCATCTTGAAAAGGCGAACTACGGTCTCTGCGAACGGCTCGGGACTGCCAAGCATTCGAGAACCGCGAAAGATTCATTGGCGGACACGCTGAAAGCGGGCTGGCCGAAGGACACGCTCGTGAGGCGACTCGAGGCGTCGCTTCGCTTTTGCGACACCGTTCTCGAGCAGGTGGGCGCGCTCAAGTCGGCGGAGCAGGCAAGCGTGTTGCTCGGCTTAGAAACCGACCTGGCGGAGCATTACAGCCAGATCGCAACGTACATGCGCCTTCTTGGGCTGGTTCCGCCGTCAGCGCTTCGACCGCAGCAACGGACGTCGATCCAGCTCGCGGCAGCGATGCTGCCCCCTTATGTGGGCGACTACGAACTCGCTCCAGGACTGGAATTCGCGGTCACGATGCACGACGGCGGCTTATTCATCCGATCATCGCAGGGAGGGCCCGAAGTCCGCCTGTGGCCAGAAAGCGCAACGAGTTTCTTCGTGAAGGAAGTGGACGCGCAGGTAACGTTCACGAAGGATGCAAGCGGAAGCGTCACCGGTTTTGTCCTGCACCAATACGGTCGGCATAGGCCAGCGAAGAAGGTGCGTTGAACGTCTCGGCTAGCTGGCGCGTCGCCACTGAGAGGAGAACATGCTCCGTTTGGTGAGTTCCGCAGATGGCACAGTCGCCCCCTTTGCACGGCAACAAGTCGATAAGACATTGCTACGCATAGTGTTCGCCACCGCTGGCATCAGCGTTACGAGAGTTCTCGTAATGATATAATTCGTAATGGGGCTTCCCGCAACGAAAAAGCCTGCTACGATGGACTACAGCACCAGAGGCCGCCGCCGCGAGCGCACAAGCTCCCCTTGCGAACAGGAAACCCGTCGCATGAAAAAGGTACCGCTCCCCGCCGCGAGGAATCCGTTCGAGTATGGACGTGAACTGGACGCAGGGGAACTGGTCGACCGCCGCGAGGAGCTCGAGACAATCAGCCGTTCGATCATCAACACGGGCAAATTGTTCCTGATTGGCCCGCGACGGTATGGAAAGACCTCATTGCTGGCCACGGCGGAGACGCAGGCAGAACGCGCGGGTACCGTCGTCCTTCGATTCGATGCGGAACGCTATCCAACGCTGGACGCGCTCGCCCAGGCGCTTCTCACTGCCGCAGGGCGCAGATTGACGACGACCGCGGAGAAGACGGGAGACATGCTGAAGCGTTTCGCGAGCGCTCTCCTGCCCTCCATCACCTACGATGTCGAGAAAGCCGAGGTATCCGTGTCGCTCGGCGTACGCGAAAAGCCAGGTGCCAAAGCGGTGCCCATTCTCGTTGATGTGCTGGACACCATCGAGCGAATGGCGGAGGAGACAGAGCGACACGTCACGGTGATCATCGACGAGTTCCAGGCGGTCGTCGCAGAAAAAGGGAACAAGGCAGAGCGGCAGATTCGCGCCACCGTGCAGAAGCACAGGCACGTGAGCTACATCTTCGCTGGGTCAGCCACCAAACTGCTCGCCGACATGACGGGTCACTCTGGGCGCCCTTTCTACAATCTCGGAGCTCGCCTGTTTCTCCATGCCATCCCACGCGAGGAGTTCAAGGCGTTTCTCCATCACGGCTTTGCGGGCGCTGGGTTCACCGCTCCAGATGACGCAATCGACCGCATCCTGGACGCAGCCGAAGAGGTGCCATACAGCGTACAGCGCCTCGCACACGAGTGCTGGGAGGAAACGCGCGTGTCCAGTGACGCTACGCTCACATTGGCCCGCGTTGACGCCACGCTTGATCGCGTATGCGAACAGGAGGGGCCGGGGTACACACAGATGTGGACACCGCTCACCGAGGCACAGAAGAAAGCGCTGATCGCTGTGGTTGAAGAGGGCGGAGCGAAGCTGATGAGCCTCGCGGTTGCCCAGAAAACACGCGTCGCGCAAACGACGATCAAGAGTGCCCTCGCATCGCTGGAGAAGAGCGGATTGGTTCGACAGGAAGGCGAGAAGGGCCTCGTCCACTACCGGCTACAAGATCCACTTTTCGGACGATGGCTGGAGTTCGTTGGACAGGCAAAGCGGCGCGTCCTGTAGGCTAGCCGCTCCGCTCGACTCTCGAACGCGTCAGCAACTCGAGTAGCACCTCTGCCGCTCGTTCGACAACAGACGTCGATCGCGCGAACGCTGCGATGTCTCGATCAATCATCCCCTCGGCCTCGACCGGCGCGAGATCGACCTCATTTGTGCAGTATGTCCCCGCCTCGACCCTCGCAAACGACAAGTTTCGCGCAAACGCCACTGGCGTCCCAACCGCATTCGCGAGATGCCTTGGCCCCGAGTCCATCGTGAGCAGCGCATCGCATCGGCGTAACACTTCCGCGAACTCGAGCCATGCCAGCTCACCAGCCACCACGTGAACCGGCGACGGAAGCGAATGCGCGATGTCATGCAGGATCGGCGCGTCAGACGCCGCGCCAAACAAAACGACATTGGACGCACGCTTCGTTGCAAACCTCTCTAGAACATCGCCGAAGAACGCAGTAGGCCACGCGCCGACCAATTGTCGCGTCGTCGCCGTGCAGGCAATTGTCGGAAGAGACGGATCAAGACGAAGGCGACTTAGGCAAGCGTCGGCACGTTCACGGTCCGAAGCCGAGGGAAAAACGCGCGGCCGCAACGGCCAATCGGGCGTCTTACCCACTGCCGCACCAACAAGCGTCCTGAAGTAGCCGGCCAGCGGCTGCGGATGCTCAGTCGCGACCGGCATGGTGAGCAGCCCCGAATATCCCTTATCACCAAAGCCCACACGATTCGGTATGCCGAGCCGCACGGCGCGCACGAAATCGGGGAGGTGGCGTACAGTGTTCGTGCAGAGAACAACGTCGTACTGCGCCTGCCGCAACTGATCGAACGACTGCTGCGTGACGTGCGAGCTGTCATCGCCCAGTGTAAACGGCAACACCGCGTCGAGCGCGGGATTGCCCCTGAGAATGGGCTCGGATGCAGGCGAGGTGAGATAGTCCCAACTGCAAGCCGGAAGACCGGCCTTGAGTTGCTCGAGCGAGCAGGTGCGGTACAGAACATCACCAATGTGGCTATGCCCGATGATGAGCCCTCGTCGCCAACTGGTTGGATCCGTGCTTGGGCCGCGACTCAACACACG
>JBDTXZ010000251.1:0-5923 GCA_040005935.1 bacterium
CGTTGACGTGTCGTTCCTGCTCGATGCGCCAGCGGGCGCGAACGGTTTTGTGCGTGTGCAGGGCGGTCATCTTGCAAAGCCGAACGGTACCCGACTCCGCCTGTGGGGAGTGCACCTTACGGACTGGAGCCGAGGGTCGGTGTTGCTGCCGCCCAAGGAAGACATTCCGATGTGGGCGGGGACGTTGGCGCGCTATGGCGTCAACTGCGTCCGTCTCCACTTCATCGATCTCGACGCGCCACGCGGCATCATCGCCGCTGGAGGCACCGATAGTCGACACCTCGACCCGCAACAGCTCGATCGGCTGGACTTCCTCGTGTCGGAGTTGAAGAAGCGCGGCATTTACGTCGACTTGAATCTCAACGTCGGGCGATCGTACAAGGCCGGCGATGGTGTGCAGGACTTCGACAAGATTCGTTGGGGCAAGGGGCTCGTCCTGTACGATCCACGTCTCATCGAGCTGGAGAAGGAATACGCGAAGCAGATCCTGACGCACGTCAATCCGTACACGAACAACGAGTATCGGAACGAGCCGTCGGTGGCGATTGTCGAGATCCTCAACGAGAATGGTTTGTGGGTGGGGTTCAACGCACCCACGCCGTACTACGATGAGGAGTTGACGACGCAATACAATGCGTGGCTCGAGAAAAAACGCACGCCGGCGGAGGTGCAACGGCTGCGTGAGATCACAGGTGTAACGGCCGACGCACCAATACCTCGCCTGAACGGCTCCGAGGTTGGCAGCGCCCCCAAGGAGCGATACAACGCAGAGATGTCGTTCATTGGCGATGTCGAGTCGACGTTCTACCACGACATGGCCGGCTACCTGAAGAACACGCTGGGCGTCAAGGTGCCCATTACAGGAACCGCCGATCACAGTCATTCAGGTTCCAGCTACCCGATGCTGTCGACGCTGAAACAGCTGGATGTCATGGATGGTCACGTCTATTGGCAGCATCCCGGTTCACCGCCGCCAGTGAATACGCCGATGGTGAACGACCCGCTGCATTCCACTATCGTGCAGCTGTCGCGCACCGCGATGGAGGACAAGCCGTATACGGTAAGTGAAGTCAATCATCCATTCCCAAACGACTGGGCGAGTGAAGGCATTCCCATTCTCGCCGCATACGGAAGCTTTCAGGATTGGGACGCCATCATCCTCTATACCTTCGAGCCAAAGAAGGATTCGGCGTGGAGCCACTCCGCTGTTGCATGGCACTCGCATTTCGTCGCTCGATGGCCAGCCCACGGCCGCTTTCTCGGCGTCCGATGCGATGCCACTGCTATCGGATACCAGGGAGCTTGCGTGGTCCACGTCGCCACAGAATACCGGGCTCGTGACGGTGGAGACAGACCGGACGCAAGCGCTCATTGGATTTGTAAAGGCCAACGGCACGTCGCTGAAGAATCTCTCCGCGAATATCGACAACATGTTTGCCAGTGTGGTGCTGGCGTCGATGGACTCCCATCCGCTATCGCGTGCGTCGCGGATGTTGTTGTCTGCCGGCTCGCGAGTAACGAACACGGGTTTGAAATGGAACGCAGAACGTACGCGGACGTTAGATCAGGGTGGGTCGCCGTCGTTGATCGAGCCAGTCACCGGCGCAGTTGTCCTTCGCAATCTCGCCGGAGCGATTACGGGTGTGACTGCATCGGCGCTCGATGGATCCGGTAAGCCAATCGGTGCGCCGATTGCCGCGACGAAGGGTGCCGCAGGATGGGTGCTCCCAATCGGTACTCCGGTGACGACGTGGTATGTCGTCAACGTCAAGCGTCGCTGAGACGATGAGCGTTCACGCCACACCAGCGCTTGCGTCAGCGAATTGGGGAGAAGGCGAGCGGCCTACGTGCGCAACTCGTAATGCTGCCGGCCTGTCCGCAGAATGCGGAGCGCGGAAGCCAGTCGTCACTGACGCACCGGTCATGAGGCCAACCCTGATCACATCGCGGCGCTGCATGGCAGGAATGTCGAAGGAACACAACAGAAGGCCGCATCGCGGTGGTGCGGGCTGGCGACAGATATCACATTGTGCGTCGACAGAATCACGTGCGTGACCAAGGAGGAAGTCTCAAATGACCGCGAACAATTCCAGCACACAGCATGAGTGCGGCAGCGTTGCCGCGCGTCGCGCACGCGACATGATTCTCGCGGCAGCACTCGCGATGGCGTCGATAGGCGGAACGGTGCGAGGGCAGGGAGCCTCGCACGGTCCAGCGAGGGTCGCACCGCTCAATACGCTCACCCGCGCAGAGCGTGCGGAGGGTTGGACGCTGCTGTTCGACGGTAGGTCATTGAGGGGTTGGCGCGGATTGGGCTACGCAGGTATTCCCGCTGAGCATTGGAAGGTGGAAGACGGCGCGATCAAGAAGGTCTCGACAAAGACGGTTTCCAAGGACTCCAGTGGGAAGCCAGTCGCTGGCGGCGATCTCATGACCGTAGCCACGTTCCGCAATTTCGAACTCGCGTGGGATTGGAGGATGTCGCCCGTGGGCAATAGCGGCGTGAAGTACAACGTGTCCGAGGCGCTCTCGATTGGTGTGCCGGAGACCGCCATGCGGCCAAGTACGGGGCACGAAGGCGCGTCGCACTCGGCGATCGGTTTCGAGTATCAGATGATCGATGACGACCGGCACTCAGACGGCAAGTTGCCGACTCACCGGACAAGTGCGCTGTACGACCTGATCACGCCGAACGAGAGCAAGCGCGTGAACGCGATTGGCGAGTGGAATCACTCGGTCATCAAGTTTGTCGGCAATCACGGCGAGCACTGGCTCAACGGGCAGAAAGTGGTGGAATACGAGTTGGGTTCACCGTCATTCACCGCGCTGGTTGCGGCGAGCAAGTACAAGACGATGCCCTGGTTCGCCGATCGTCGCACAGGGCACATCATTCTTCAGGACCACGGCGACGAGGTGTACTTCCGCAATATCAAGCTTCGTGAAGTGCCCTGATGGTCGCTCAGCGTGACAAGGGCTGAAGCGTCACGGGGCCCAATAGCCCCGACGGCCGGACCGGCCACTTCGACGCATCGAACGGCTTGTAATCGATGCCGACGAAGTTGATGTCCTTGAAGATCTTCCACGACACCCCTCGAATGTCGAGGTCACGAATGCGGTTCGCCGACACGTTCGTGACCTCGATCTCGAGCAGATTGCCGGTGCGACGGAGCGAACCCGTCTCGACGTGGAATGGACTCGTGAACAATACGCCCAGCGCTCGGCCATTCAGCCGTACACGTGCGCTCTCAGCCACATGTCCAAGTGCGAGCACATGTCGGCGTTCGGCATCAGGAGCATCAAAGGTGAGCGTGTAGCGCGCGGTGCCCGCAAAGCGATCGGCATCCGCGTCGCCACGGCCGGTCCAGCCAGCGAGCGAGTCCGTCGTGTAGGCCCGCGGAAGCATCGGTCCGCCGTCCACGAACGACACCGACCATGCACCGCGAAGCGTCACCGGCGCGCCAGTGCGCTCTTCTTGGCGCCGTGCTGCGCCGCGCGCCGCGCGATCGAACGTACGCAGGATCATCGACTGCCCGCTGTCGAGTTGCAGGTGCACTTCGACGCGCCCGCCCGCGATGCGCGTTTGTGCGAGTCCGGCCCTTCCAGACATCGGGTCCATGAGCGCCACCGACGCTGGATGACCCGCAAGAAGAACCCACCTGCTCACAGGTTGCGAGGCAACAACGAAGTAGTGTCGGCCTGCGTCATCGCGACGTCGGATTACCCCGAGATCCTGCCGATCAGCAAGCGGATCCTTGCGCACGCCCCCCGCCATGAGCAGTGGCTCGATCTCCTCGCCAGAAAGTAGCCGTCCCTTACCGAGTGCCGCTGAGCGCACACCGTTGTTCGCGGCGCTCCAGGCGATTGCTCCCGCTGTGGCCGCACGCTGGGCGCGACGTTCGGCAAGGCGTGCGAGACCAGGCACGTCCTTCGGCAGTGCGCCGACGAAAATCACCGTCGCCCCTTGGCGCGCGAGCGTGAGCAACCGCTCGAAGCTTTCCGCCGGCATGTGGGTGGTGGACGGAACGATCAGCGCCGAGTAGCTGGCTTCGTGCGCGCTGAGCCGGCCATTACGTGCAGCGAGTTGGCTGGAGAGCTGGCGGTCGGACACGTAATCCACTCCATAGCCCGACTCATGAAGCGTTCGCGCAAGCTTTCCGAATGGCTTGTCATGAAACCATTTCGGATCATGGACGCGAAAGTCCATGCGGCGTCCGGCTGCGTCGTGCCAGTTGTCCGCGATCGGCCAATAGAGCAGCACATCGTTGTCAGGCTCGCCCGCCTGAAGGAATGACTGCGCGCGCGCGACGTACTGATTGAAGGCTGGGAGATCGCGCCAGAATGCGTTGCGCGGATTGAACTCCGTGGACGCATAGAACTGCCAGCCGGGCCATGCAACGCCGGACGGCGAGTACGCGGTGCCATGGTAGATGAGATGGTTGATTCCCGCGAGGAACATTCGATCGGACGCCTGCTTGATCTGGTCGAGCGTGCCGGTGAAGTGTTCGCCCAGCCACGTGAACGATTCCGCGGAGGCCAGCCGGTGGCCCGCGACGTGCGCCGCTGACGACGCAAACTTGTTGATCAACGGATCGCCATCTGGCCCGCCAAGGACGCCAAAGATTTCCGTCTCCGGAATGTCGGCGGCCGCATACAGATCGAGGAGATTGCCAGGCGACCCATGGGCCTGCTCGCGCATCATCGAGCCGTGCGCATGCGACCACGTTGTGAGTTGGACGACGAAATTCTCCAGGAGCATTTCGTCGAGTGTTTGCCGGTAGTCCGACTTTACGCGCGCAACGCGATCGGCGTCGCCGCGCCCGGTGAGCGCTGGTAACTCCATCGCGAGATCGTAACCGCGACGCGTCTTGAATACATCAAAGAGTCCGGCCGAGGCGTCTCCAGTGTATTCGAAGGAATCGTGGAAGTACGAGCGAATGGCTCCGCGAGGAACGTTCGCCATGCGTTCGCCGAACATGGTGAGGTAGTGCGCGGTGGCCGTCGCGGAAAATGGATCGATCGACGGGCCTTCACCGCCGGGTGCCGGCCGTTTGACGTTGTCGCCCGAAAAGCGCGTCTCGGCGGTATAGATGAGCCATTTGCCATTCGGTGCGAGCCAGCGCGCGACACCGGACACAGTCGGTATTACGATGGTTTGACCGTCGGTCGACACTGCGACGATCGCATTGACACGACGTCCCGTCAGGTCGGCGGTCCAAGTGTCACCCGCACTCGCACTATCGACGCGAATCGTGAGCGACGCGTTCGCGTCCGCCGGCATCACGGACGGTCCACCAGTGCGCCAACCGGAACCCTGCGGGAGATCGAGCCCCATACCGTGACGATGCGCTTCCGTCGCCGTGTGCGCGATCATGTCCACCCACTGCGGCGTCAGGTACGGTATGTAGGCGGAGTCGGCACCCTGGGCGCCATAGATCACGGTGACTTCGACACCACCGAACCCAGCGCGATTCAACTCGTCGATTTGCGCGGTGAGATTCAGCTTGTCGACTGCGCTACCGAGCCACCACCATCGCGTCCATGGTTTCGTGTCTCGGGTGATTGCAGGCCACGCGAGTGTCGGCTGTTGCGCTGGCGCGGCGCTCGCCAACGCGACGATGAGTGCCGCGACACGCCGCCACGGAAGAACTGTTTGTCGTGAGGCAGGTCGCAGCGTCATCAACGTGTTTATGCACCTTTGTTAATTTATCGCGAGTCTGTTCAGTATCGCGCGGCAAGAGTATCGTTTACGCGCAGCGCTCACAAGGAGCAGAGTCGGCAAGCCTACCACGTACGGTCCTTCGACTCGCTGCGCTCGCTCAGGATGACACGTAGGCTGCGCTTGCTCAGGATGACACGTAGGCTGCGCTTGCTCAGGATGACACGTAGGCTGCGCTCGCTAGTTCGACTGCGCTCAGGGAAAGGC